>SDZZ01000513.1 GCA_004173255.1 Chitinophagaceae bacterium
CTGGCCAGGTGCTTCCATACCCTGTGGGCGATGTACCAGAGCGCCGCAAAGCCCGCTATCCCCCTGCCCACATCAATGAGCCTTGCGCACAGCGGCAGCATTTCCCTGTAGACCTGGTCCAGTACCCCCTGCATGCCGCCGAGCTGCTGGGCCATGCCCTGGGCAAAAGCGCCCTGGGGCACACCGCAACATAACATCACCACTAAGAAACCAACAAAACCATACCTAATCCTAACCCTATAAAAACCAAACAAGCTAAACTTTTCCATAATCCAAAAATCAATTTCCAAACAAATCCTGTACGCTTTTTACTCCAGCGGCCTCGCGCTTTCGCAATTCCAGCAGTACCGAAGCGTCCCTGTTGAAGGCCCGCAGAAATTCCAGCTTTCCACTGATATCCTGGAAAACCCGGTCTATCGCTTCCAATCGCTGCTGGTCGTCCATGCGAAGCCTGGAAGAGGTAATGACCATCGCCAGCTCGTCCAGGTTATCCATGCTGCCCTGAAAGATGCCTGCATAAACCCTTGAAATGTATTCCAGTTCCCCGCTCCCGAGCACATCTGCCGAGGCCAGGCGCTTAAAACTCTTTCTGTACTCGGAAACGATCGCCTTTTGCGCGGAGATGATATCGGCCACCCTGCGGTATTTTTTCACTTCCGGAGAAACGACCATCAGCCCGTCCAAAAAAACCTCGTGCAGGGAAAAATTCCCTTCGGCAATGTTCTTTACCTTCCTATATCCATCTGAGACAATGCTATAGCCCCGCTTCATATCCTGGAGGATATTTTTCAGCTGGCTCAGCTTTTCCACGTTGAGCATCAGCTGCTTCACTTCCTGCGACTGCCCTTGGACCTCTCCAAAGCCAACACCGAAACAAAAGACAATCAGCGAAAACCTGAGCCAAAACCTCCTTTGCAAACCAATCCTAATCGATCCCATATAACCTCCTTGATTTTTCGTTGTCCCTAGCTTCCAGCCCTCCCTGCTTTTCCATCACTTTTAGTTCCCCTGCCATCGAGCGCACAAACCTGTACCTTTCCAGCATCGAGCCGTGCAGGCGATCTATCCGCTCCAGCCGTTCCCCCTCGCCCATTTCCAGTTTCCCCGAGCTGATTACCAGCAGCAGTTCCTCCAGGTCTCCGGCCATTTCCAACAGCATGCCCTCTCGAAGATCCCTTAACAGCTCCTCCCTACCCGCCATCCGCATTCGGGAGAGCATGCCTGCTATGCTCAGCTGCATGGAAACGATCTCCGCTACCTTTGGACTTTTCCTCACCACTGGGCTTGCCAGCTTTAGCGAGGAAATAAAAAGCTCATGGAGCCTGAACTCCCCACCGCTCAGCTCCCTTACCACGTCTAATCCGCCACTGACCAACGAATAGCCCTTTTGCAGGTACTCCCCGTACACCTTCAGCGCCAGGATCTGGTTCAGCAGGTAGCGCTCCTGGGTACGTTTCTGCCTAAAGAATTCCGCATAGGTCTGCCCCCTGCAGGCCAGGCTGCAGCCCAAGCACAAACCCATTAGCAGTACCACTAATCTCCCTGCGGACCTTGTCCGCGAAAGCCCAATATCAATCGATGCCATAAAGCTCCTTTAGTTTTGCCGTCTCTTCCAGCGAAGCTGCCCGCTGCAGGCTAAGCTGCATCTGCTGGAGGTTGAACTTTTTGAGGTCGCGGTAGTTTTCCTCGATCCCCGCCGAGGCGCTGGAGATCAGCTTCAGCCGCTCGGCATCGTCGAGCTGCATGCGGAAACTGTCCAGCACCAAAAAGACCAGGTCCAGGTTCTTTACGCTCTCCTGCAGGATGCCCTGATAGACCTCTCCCATTGCGGCAAGTTCCTGCGGGGAAAACCTCGAATTCCTGCTCAAAAGGTTCCAGGCCCAGCGGTATTCCTCCACCAGCGCCACCTGCCTGGCGCTGAGCTCCTTGATCTTTTTGTAATAGCTGATCAGCGATTTTACCTTCCACAGCTCCTGGTAATAGCCCTCGTAAAGGCTCTTCTGCCGGCTGGTCCAATCGGAAATCTCGGTCAGCTTCAATTTGGAAAGCTGGTTTTCCAGTACCTTCTGCGCATTCTGCAGCCAGATGGTTTCGTTCTGCAGCCGCTGCACCTTCAGATCGACCGCCTTGATCACTTTTTTGACCCCTGCCTTGATCACCTCCGCAATTGCCAGCTGCGCATGCGCCTTGGCCGGCAGACCTACAAAAAGCGTGATTGCGCTCAGCGGGAGCACCACCATGTATTTTTTCATGACTTTTATTTTAGGCCCCAGAAGGGCGATGAATAATTTAAGAAAGGGCAACAGGTACCCAAGGACCATCAATAATCGACGGCCATCGATAATTCGCAAGAATTTCATAGCTATATGATGTGAAATGAACGTTCAAAAAACCAAAACCCGCTAAACCTTAGCCTTCCCTTTCCCGCTGCTCGCAGGCGAGCACGGCAATTCCTTTTTTCATGCTCCCGTAGCGCTGGGCATACTGCTGCACCAATATCTTTTCGCTTTCCTCCGTGGTGTAGGCCAGGTACTCTTCCCTTGAAACCTCCACGCGGTAGACCTTGCCCAGCATCCAGACCTCCATGTATTTTCTTCCGGGCTCCTTGGAAAGGTTCATCGAAAGGATCTGCGAGCGGTCCCGGTCGGAAAGCCCCAGTAGCTGCTGGATCTGCTCAAAACGGTTCTGGTACTTGCGCTGGTCCAAAAGGATCTTGCAGTCGGCATTGTTGATGATCGCCTGCTTGACCACCGGCGAGGAAATGATATCGTCCACCTCCTGGGTAACCACCATCGCCTCCCCGAAATGCTTGCGCACGGTTTTGAACATGTACTTCAGGTATTCTGCCATTCCCTCCTTGGCAATCGCCTTCCAGCATTCCTCTATCAAAAGCACCTTTCTGATCCCCTTGAGCTTGCGCATCTTGGATACGAACATTTCCATCAGAATTAAAAGGTATTGAAGCAGGGAAACACATCGCTCCGGTCCTCCAAAAACTCCAGGTAAAGCCCCAGCGCACCCGATACCGCCACATATTCCGACCGGGAAAACTGCTCGTCGTCCTTTTTCCAAAGTGCCAAAAGCAAAGTCTTTATCGACTCCTTCTTTTCGGTATCCATCACTTCGCCTTCGGCCAGAAAGAAAGGATTAAAGGCTATGGGATTCTGCTCGCTGTAGGTAAAATAATAGCCGCCCACCAGCTCGCAAAGCCCCTTGTAGCTATGCCCCACGTCCACCAGCACCACATGTGCCCCCTGCTCGTAATAGCTGCGGAGCATATGGTTGGTAAAAAAGGACTTGCCGGAGCCTGACGGCCCCAGGATGAACTTGTTACGGTTGGTGATCAGTCCCCTTTTCATCGGTTCGTCGGAAATGTCCACATGAATAGGCATTCCGGTCAGCCTGTCCCCCAGCCTTATCCCAAAGGGCGAGAGCGAACTTCTGTAGGCCGTTTCCAGGTTGAAAAAGCAGGCTGCCTGATCGGCAAAGGTATCGAAGGTGTCGTTCATCGGAAAGTCCGCCTGGTTTCCCGGAAGCCCTGCAAACCACAGCTGCGCCTGGCCATCGGTCTCCTGTTTGGCCACAGCATCCAGCGAGGCCATGGCCGAGGACACCAGGTTCTTCAGTTCCTTTGCCTTTGAGCCATCATCGCTCCATGCCAGCACGTTGAAATGCGCCTTTACCGGAAGGCGTCCGGAGACCACCGCCTCGTTCAAAAAATCGTTGACCGCATCCCTTGCCACCGCGTTCTCC
>SDZZ01000514.1 GCA_004173255.1 Chitinophagaceae bacterium
GGATTTGGGGCGGAAGGTTAATGCGAGTTCAAAACCCCTGTTCTCAATGGATGCAGCGTTAACGGCAGGGTTACCGCCGGCGTTACCCGTGGTAAGACTGATAGGCAGGTCCACCAGTACGTCATTGGTTTTGGCAATAAAATAATCTGCACTCAGCGAGAACATATTGTTCAGGAAACCCGCTTCCACTCCGAAGTTGAGGGTCTTCTTCCGTTCCCAGCGCAGGTCGCTGTTGGCCAGTTGTGTTACGATTGCGCCAAGTTGTTCCACTTCATTTGGCCCGAAGACAGCCCGGGGAAAAGGGTTAACCTGGGCATAGTACTGCCATGCCCGCAGGAATTCGGCATTACCAAGGGAACCATAAGATGCACGCAGTTTAAGCTCGTTGACGGACTGCGATTTCCAGAATTTTTCCTGCGACACACGCCATGCAACTGATGCCGAAGGGAAATTTCCCCAACGGCTGTTGGTGCTGAATTTGGAGCTTCCGTCACGACGGAAGGTTACGCTGGCCAGGTATCGGTCATCGTATCCATAGTTAACGCGGCCGAGCAACCCGATAAAGTTTGATTTTTCCGTGTAGGGGTCGGCAACAGCCGGATCGGAACCGATGGTTGTGAAACGCAGCAGCGGGTTGTCAAAACGTTGCAGGCTTACACCGCCGACGGCACTTATATTATGTTTGCCAAATCTTTTATCATAGTTCAACGTGTTTTCGATCAGGGTCGATTCAAATTCTCCCCTGCTGCGGAATGTTGCCACCGCGTTATTGTTGGGAGACGGCGTTCCCTGCCGCACTGTACCCGGATTACGCGTTCCCTCTCCGCGGTCGATGGTTTTTTCCAATCCGAAGTTGAAGCGATAGGAAAGTCCGTCAATGATCCTGAATTCCGCGTAAGCATTTCCGCGGATTTTGAAGTTGCGTTGCTCAAACTGGTCGAGCCGCTGCAGTGCAGGCACGTTGGCAGTAAGTGTACTGAGATATGCGTTGTTGAGGCCAATGCCCCAGCCCTGTGGATTTTCCGGACTTGCATAACGCGGGTCCTGCAGTTTCACCACAGGAGGCATGCTGATCATATCCACAAATGGATTCACCCCTACGCCGGCATTGGCGATCGGATCTTCGTTTGTCCAGCTGAACAATACATTCTGACCAACGGTGAGCCGGCCAAATTTTGCACTGGTATTGATCCGGAAGCCTGTCCGGGAAAAGCTGTTATCGATCACCGGTCCGCGGTTCTGGAAATGATTCCCGCTGATAAAAAAGTTGACTTTTTTTGAAATGGAGCCTGAAGCTGAAAGATTGTATTCGCCTACAGCGCCGGTTCGCAGGAATTCATCCTGCCAGTCTGTATTGATCGACGGATCGAAGTCGGTCGTAAGTGAAGTCGGTACCGGCAGGCCACCTGCCGTATATAAACGGGTGGCAAGGTCCCGGTACTGGTCCACCTCCATCATATCATACCGTTTGTGTACCTCCTGTACCCCGGCCTTCACATTTCCATTAATACGGACCGGACCCTGTTTTCCTTTCTTGGTGGTAATAATGATTACTCCATTAGCTGCCCGGCTGCCGTAGATGGCTGCGGCCGATGCATCCTTGAGGATCTGGATGCTTTCGATGTCGGCAGGGTTGAAATCCGGTGTGGCATCACTGTACATTCCATCAATGATGTAAAGCGGGTTGTTGGCAGCAAAGGTGCCTGCACCACGGATATCGATTTTAGCGGCACCGCCGGGTGTTCCGGTGTTCCTTACGGTTACGCCAGGGGTAAGGCCCTGGAAACTTTCCGCAACTGTGTTGGATACATTCCGGTTGGCAGCAGCCGCATCAATGATACCTACCGCACCGGTAAGGTCTCTCTTCCGCACGCTCTGGTAGCCGATTACAACCACTTCATCGAGTGAAGCATCAGCTACCTGCAGGGTGACATCTACCGATGAACCGGTAACAGTGACCTCCTGGCTTACATAGCCGGTATAACTGATCTGCAGGATTGCTCCTGTTGCGGCAGTTATGGTAAACTCCCCTTTAATGTCAGATACTGTTGCAGTAGTTGTGCCTTTTAACAGGATACTCGCTCCTACGAGTGGTTCACCGGATGGAGAACGAAGTGTTCCGCGAACAGGTTGCTGCGCGGCAAGGGAGAGGCTCATAAGCAGGGCCACTGCCGTATTAACGGCCAGCATGGTCAATCGTCGTTTCATTTTATGGCGTTTTGATTATTTGCAATCTTGAATCGTCAGGAAAGATTTGCTTTTTTGCCGGTATCGGGAGAATTTTTTATCTCATTCAATCAACGATTTGTCTCATATTTGAGACAGCCGCATTTTTTTCCGCCGTTACGGAAACATAAAACCGGTTGGTGCATGTTTTTGTTACATTTATTCTACAAGCATTTGTTTACCTGTCAGCCTGCAGATATGAGAAAGTCTTTTTTATTTCTATTAATGGTGGTGGTGCCGGCTGTTTGCTTCTCCCAGTCGTTTTATTTCCGTCATTACCAGGTGGAGCAGGGTCTATCGAATAATACCGTGTTCAGTTGCCAGCAGGATAAGCGCGGTTTTCTGTGGATGGGTACAAAGGATGGCCTGAACCGTTTTGACGGTTATACGTTCAGGGTGTTCCGCAACGATCCGGACGACAGCAGTTCCATCGGCGATAATTTTATCCGTAGCATGTTTATCAGTGCCGGTGATACATTACATGCCGGAACCAGGAACGGTTTGTACCGCTTTAACTCGCAAAAGGAAAACTTCACTGCATTGTATCGCGGGTCCGACGAAGTGAAGGATATTAAAAAAGACCAGCAGGGAAATATCTGGTTTGTAGCGGGCCAGACGCTTTTCAGGGTGAATGAAAAGACCGGTGCCATCAGGACGTATGATCCGCTTCGTTATTTTTCAGCCACCTCGGTTTGCGTGGACCGGTATGGAGGGGTATGGGT
>SDZZ01000515.1 GCA_004173255.1 Chitinophagaceae bacterium
ATTTCTTCAAATTCCAATTGATTTTTTATTTAACGGTCGCATCCGTAAGCTTAACCTCCACCTCATAGGTCCCTTCCATTTTAACCCTAAAGCCAAATGCAGGATTTGCATTCTGGTTGGCCCTACCATCTATGTTGATGAAGGGCTTTGGAATCCTATAATAGATCTTTCTTCTCCGCTTTTTTCCTGGCCGTATCGGCCCACTTGCACGCGGATATTATCCCGGGAACGATCAGCCTCGGATCGGCAAGACAGGTCCTGGAGAGAAAAATATCCCTTGCACAAAAAAAATCATCTCTCAAAAGGCTTTTTGTTTGGAAAGCGGCGTAAATTACCTTAGCTTTATTAAGCACCCTACAGGCCATCCCGTTATGAAGCAATCGCCATACCAACCCAGCGCCTCCGGCCAGCACGGCTATAGCCAGCTGTTTTGCGAAAGCCCAGCTCCCCTTTACATATTTGCGCTGGACGACCTGCAGTTCCTTGACGTAAACCAGGCTGCCCTGGAGCAGTACGGCTACTCCAGGGAGAATTTCCTTAAGCTCGATGCCACCCAGATACGCCCCGAGACTGAAATTGAAAGACTCAGAAAAGCAGTGCGTAACCCACCGTTCAGCTACTACGACTACGGTATCTGGCTTCACCGGCATAGGCTCGGCCAGCAGTTCCATGTACAGGTATATGGCCACCGTACCCTGTTCAACGATCGCGAGGCTATCCTTGTCATGGCCAACAACATTGAGCAGCGGCTCGCGGCCGAAAACCTGCTACAAAGCAAAACTACAGAACTGGAGAACATCCTGGAAAGCATTACCGACGGCTTTTACGCGATCGATGAGCAGGCAAAAGTAACTTATTTCAACAGGGAGGCCGAGCGGATACTGCGGTGCAGACGGGAGGATGTACTGGGCCGGAACCTCTTTGAATTCTTTCCGGAGTCCACCAGCAGCAGAGTGTACCAGCTGTTCAAATTGCCGGCCGAGCAACGGACCAGCGCAAGTTTCCAGGAATACTACGCCCCGTTGGACATCAGCGTTTCGGTACACATCTATCCCAAAAAAGACGGGCTATCGGTGTACTTTATCGACACCACCGCCCAGCGCGAGCAGCTCGAAAAGATCCGAGTGCAGCAGCAGCAGCTCTCGAACATCTCCATGAGCCATTCCCATGACATCCGCGGGCCGCTTTCCGGCATTCTGGGGCTTTTACCATTAATTGAGCTCAAGGAAGGTAGCTCGGAGAACAACCTCCATACCCTGGCACTTGTTAAGCAGGCGGCACGGGAACTGGACCAGGTGATCAGAAAAATCATTCTGCAGGCCGAACCTTACCCACCTCAAGGTCAAGATTAGGCCATACCACCATTATTGTCAGCGGCCTTGAGCTATAGCAAATGCAGGCTTGCCAAGCGCAAATGCTATCAAAAGAAAAACCTACTTTGGCGGTGCCCCGACGGCAGCGAGCTGTGTAACCTGCATGCTTGCAATCTTCCACTGCCCCTGCTTTTTTTGGAACACCGCAGTGATGTACTTATGGTTGACCGAACCTTTTTTCACCACTCCGCCCGGAACGGCATAATCCTCCCTAGCGGTCAAGGTTTCCTTCAGGTGCCCAACCACTACATCTGCCGACAACTCCTTAGACCCAACCCATTCCAGCGCGATTGCAGTCGGACGGATGCAGCAGTCGTTGATCAGGGCGAACTGCGCCGTAATTTCCTTTCGTCCCTTCCAGTACATTCCCAGAAAATTCACCAGCACCGCATCCTCGGAAAACGCGCTGGCATAGCCCGCCATATCGTTGCGGTTCCAGTCGGCCTGCTGTTTTTCAACCAGCCGGCCAATCCCCGGGTCAACTGTCTGCGAACGTACCTGCAATGGCCCCAGCTGGACAACCAGCACAAAGGCGAAAATCGACAATATTTTCATTACCAATCATTTAACAGTTTCCAGTCCAACTGGATCCCTATACCAAGATAGCGAAACTACTCCTGAAAACACCTAAAAAAAAACCAAACTTCAATTCTAGCGCATGGCCATCGGCACGTATGCATCCCCGTCCTCGATCCGCTTGTTCACCACCCTTGCCATCTCATCGAGAAACCTGGTCTTTGAAATAGACTTTCTTCTTTTGATCTCGGTAAACCTCCTGAAGTAGCGCGACAGGTTGACCTGGAAGCACTGCTCGAAAACATCCATCAGGTCCGACAGGTCCACCTCCCCGTCGTTCACCTGCCTGCAGTCGAAGATCCCGTAGACCAGCTCGATCAGATTGCAGCTGTCCCCGGTCCAGCGCAGCTCCCTGCCCTTTTTCGAGCGCACCGCCCCGCTACCGGCCACAAGGGGAACTTCCAGCTCTGCCACCACCAGTTCCCGCAAGCTTTCAAGAGCCATGAACTTGGCAAAAAGATAGTCCCCAACCGTTGAAAAGGAAGCATCCAGCGCCGGAATTTCGCTTCCCACCAAAAGATCGGCTCCGGCCCCCCTTACAAAGTAAAGCGCATCGAGTTCCCTTGCCCCCAGCCTGTAGTACTGGTAGAAGAACCCGTTGACCGCAAAAAACCTGTCTATGTATTCCAGCTGACCGCGCAGGTAGCGCAGCATGCCCTTGCCCTTTACCAGCGGCCTGCCCGTTTCCAGACTGTAGCGCTCCAGGGCAAAAATCAGCAGGGAATAGAACCTGGGCTTGACCGAGCGGAAAAATTCGATCTCCTCGGCCTGGGAGCCGAACCCGTTTTCAAGCACCATGTTCTGCAAAACCAAAAGGCTGCCCCTGACCGAAGAAACCTCCGAGCGCATCCGCTCCAGGTGTGGCAGCCCCGAAAACTTCTCCAGTTCGCGCTCCAAACCCCGGAGCATCGATTCATATTTCTTTTCCATCATAATCCTTTAGTTGCCGGAACCATTTCCGGTACCCAAAACTATCTCCGAAAAAAAACCAAAAACGT
>SDZZ01000516.1 GCA_004173255.1 Chitinophagaceae bacterium
GTGCTCGAAGGCTCCGGTAAATGATAATAAACTTTAAATATGTCTGGCATGGTTTTGTTCCGTACATAAACCACCAAATTTGTATTTCATAAAATTAACCGGGATGAAAAAGTCAAGCGTTTTATTATTCACATTTTTATTTGCAGCCACTATGAGTTTTGCGCAGGTGCGCGAAATTCCAAAGGCCGTGGAAGAAACATTTACCGGGCAATATGCCGGTGCATCGGATATTGAGTACAAGGATAAACTCGTCAGCGTGGATGTATCATTCAACCTGAATGGTGAACATATGCTGGCCACCTACACCAACAAAGGGGTGTGGAGGGAAACCTGGAAAGATTATTCGTATGAGAAACTTTCACCTGAAGTGCAGGATGGTTTCAAGAAAAGTAAATATGCCGACCGCGAGGTAGACGAAGTAATCGTCATCTACCTGCCGGGTGGTGGTGAACAATACCGCCTGCGTGCCCGCAAGAATGATGTACAGAAGAACTACCTGTACTTTAATCCAAAGGGTCGGTTATTGCGCACGTCCGTGACCATTTAAGTGATCGCCGATTTATACTTGTCTGCCAGCGGGCCTCCTGCTGGCAGGCATTTTTTTTGGCGGTATTATGGCCCGCCTTCTTTATTTTTACCCGACTCCATTCTTTCAACAAAACGGACTAATCCGCATGAATCAGCACATCCGAAACATCCGCGCCACGGCCCTTTTTTGTATCCTTGGTACTGCCGTGTTTGCGCAGCCTAACCGCTGGCAGCAAAAGGTAAAATACAAAATGGACATCGACATGAATGTGGCGAACAACCAGTTTACCGGAAAACAGAAACTCGAATACTGGAACAACTCACCCGATACACTTGGAAAAGTATTTTACCATTTATATTTCAATGCGTTCCAGCCGGGAAGTATGATGGACACCAGGAGCCAGCGGCAGGGGACCATCCAGGCGGGTCGCGGGGCCGACTGGGATCCGCGGGTAAAAGACCGCATCAAGAACCTGAAGCCGGACGAGATCGGTTACCAGAAAATCCTGAAGCTGACCATGAACGGCCGGCCACAGAAATTCGAGGTGCTGGAAACCATCCTTGAGGTCAGGCTGGATAAACCGATCGCCCCGGGTGCAAAGGCAGTATTCGACCTGGACTTTGAAGCACAGGTTCCTTTACAGATCCGACGGAGCGGCCGCGATAACCCGACCACCGGTGTCCGTTATTCCATGAGCCAGTGGTATCCTAAAATGTGTGAGTATGATTATGAAGGCTGGCATCCGACACCGTATGTAGCGCGCGAGTTCTATGGTGTGTGGGGCGACTTTGAAGTCAATATCAGCATCGATAGAACATATATCCTGGGAGGTACCGGTTACCTGCAGAATGCATCGCAGATCGGGTATGGTTATGAAGCACCGGGAACAAAGGTGGTACGTGCGGCAGGTAATAAACTGACCTGGAAATTTATTGCACCCAATGTGCATGATTTCATGTGGGCTGCCGATCCGGAGTACAAACACCTGACAAAAACAGTCCGTAACGGCACCACCCTTCACCTGTTGTACAAGGCTACCGGTACTGCTGCAAAGGCGTGGGAAGATATCCTGGAAAATGCAGTGATTGCCCTGCCTTATATTGACAAAACATTCGGACCCTATACCTATAAACAATATTCGTTTATCCAGGGTGGCGATGGTGGAATGGAATACCCGATGGCCACATTGCTGGCCAGCCCGGGTGCATGGCTGCATGAATGGCTTCACAACTGGTACCAGGGTATTATGGGTACCAATGAGTCGCTGTATGCCTGGATGGATGAAGGGTTTACCAGTTATGCCGAAGACCGGGTAAGCGCGTTCCTGAAAAAACCGGAAGGGCCTGAACAGGCCGGCAACTATGCCGGATATTTTTCACTGGTGAAAAGCAACAAGGAAGAACCCCTGACCACACATGCCGATCATTTCAACACCAATGGTGCTTATTCTGCGGCAGCTTACTCGAAAGGCGCCGTGTTTATGGAGCAGCTCGGTTATATAACCAGCGCACAGGTGCGTGACGAAATACTGCTCGAATACTACCGCTTATGGAAATTCAAACATCCGAATGCGGCCGATTTTATCCGTATTGCTGAAAAGAAAAGTGATCTCAAACTTGACTGGTACAAAGAGTATTGGGTGAATTCAACCAAAACCATCGACTATGCATTCGACAGCCTCTGGGAAGAGGGAGGAAAAACCAAAATCCGACTGAAGAGGGTGGGCATGATGCCGATGCCGATCGACCTGCAGCTTACATTTAAGGATGGCAGTTCGGAAATGCACTATGTGCCGCTCGACCTGATGTACGGCGCAAAACCAGCGGAAGACAGTATCCGCCGCAAGGTGTACCCGGCGTGGAAGTGGACCAGCGAAACGTATATCGTGGAAACCGATCGAAGGTTAGGCGACCTGTCGGTGGCCGAAATCGATCCAAGCCAGCGGATGGCAGATGTGGAAAGGAAAAATAACCGGATAAAAATATAACGTCACAAAAAAAGCTATCTGTTGAGGATAGCTTTTTCTTTTGATTAGGGCCCCTAAATTCAATTGTTCAGCGTTAGAACGGCTAAGGTTAATGGTAGATGTGATCAGGAAGCCTTGAAAAACGAATGTACTTTCTTTTAATACCACCCTCAATACCACTTTAGTGGTATTTTTCCGCCCTACCTCCTGAAAAACTTGTTTACTGCTTCAATCCGGTTCGTGACATGGAGCTTTTCGTATATATGATATACGTGTTTGCGAACTGTTTCAGGACTGATAAACAGTTCAGCGGCAATTTCTTTATACATCAGACCCTTGGATAATTGTTCAAGGATCTGCATTTCACGGTTGGACAATACCTCCAGTTCCTCCGGTTCATTACTCACCGGTTTATCGATAAAGGCCGCCACTACCTTGCGTGCAATCTGGC
>SDZZ01000085.1 GCA_004173255.1 Chitinophagaceae bacterium
GTGGAGTGGTGACCGGGTGCGCGGCTTGCTGGCGATCAGTATTGCCGATGTGTTTGGGGGTATGGGTTCCTGGAATGATGAATACGTGGAGGATGACCAGGAAACATATCATCGTCTCTCCGGCGAGTTGTATGAGAACATGCGGATTTATTTTGCGGACCTGTTATCGCGTGGCGGCGCCTGAATTTTTTATGAAAGTGCATGAATACATCCTGGGGATCGCCGATGGATGTTTGTTTTCATGAATACATCCTGGGGATTGCCGATGGATGTTTGTTTTCATGAATACATCCTGCGCTCGACCATGCACTCTTATTTGGCTGGATAAATAAAGCCCCTGGGCCATAGTGGACGCTACTGTATTTACTCCAGCAATCCATCAGGGTCCAGGGGCTTTGTGTTACGTGGCTGCGTAACTGCGACTAGCTTTTTTTCATTTTCTGGATTAAAGAACTTTCGCCGGTTGATTCAAAACGTGCCTGGATCCAGTTCTTCTGGTCTTCCAGGGTAATTACGTAAAACAACCCATCCCTGTTGCTGATCTCGGTGATACCATGGATTTCCTTGCCCGGATATCGCTGGTTCACTTTTACTTTCATGAATGGGGTGAGGTCTTTCTCAGAATAATAGCGGCGCGTTTTCAGTACTTCGCCCTGCGCATCATACCAGATATGACTGGTGATCCCTTCGTTCTCATAATACACCGCAGTGTTTTCGCCTTCGGTATACCATTTTACGTTTTTCGCCTGCGGGAATGCGGCGCTGAATTTATCGGCGAGTTTAGTACCAAGTGAGTCGGCTGCCAGGGCAGGTACCGAGGCTACGACCAGGAGCAGGAGGATAATCTTTTTCATGTTGAACCGTTTTTCGGGTTAAAATTGAGAGAGCAAAGTAGATAGCAGCGGAGGGACGGAAAACACAATTCGGTACAAATGGCAGATCGTTTTCCTGCAGTCTTGCCGGATGTTTTGTTCATTTAACGTTAACACTGACCTGTCGCCCGCTGCTGTCAGGCCTTCCACGCAAAACGATGTTGCCGCATGAACCTGCCAGCGCGCAAAACCCACCAGTGTTAAGAAATGTGAAAGTCGGGATGAACGGTACGACGATCTTCGTATGTCTTCCCGGGATGCAACAAAAAGGGGCGGGATTTGCAACAAAGTAATGGGTGTGTAGCTTCGCCTGCATCATTTTACTTAGCGCTGCTCGTTTGTTGCAGGTGGCATGGTTTTTCCCGTTAAAAAGAAAAATTTTATGCAGGAACTCGTACAACAAATCATAGACAAGACAGGTATTCCCGCCGATAAGGCGCAGCAGGTTCTCGGTGTCGTGGCAAAATTTGTGAAAGATAAATTCCCGGCTATGGGTGGACAGATTGATAGCCTGCTGGGGACAAGTGCCGGTGCGGCCGATAAAAAAGAAGATGACGAAGCCGGCCTGCTGGGAGGCATTACGGGCAAATTCGGATTGTAACTGCATCGGTAGCGGCGGGTAAATGGGTGAAATTTTGTAATATGCTGCATGATTGACCATTTCCCGCTTTATATCGCGATGCTGATAGCCATCGTGTTGCTCATTATGCTGGCCAATAAAATAAAAGTGGCCTATCCCGTGTTGCTCGTTATTGCGGGACTGTTGATCAGTTTTATTCCTGGAATGCCGGTATTACATGTCAATCCCGAACTCATCTTTATTATCTTCCTTCCGCCACTGCTTTACGAGGCGGCCTGGAGTATTTCCTGGAAGGAATTGTGGAAATGGCGACGGATCATCGGCAGCTTCGCCTTTGTGGTGGTGTTCATCACCGCCCTTACCGTAGCTTATGTAGCAAATACATTTATCCCGGGGTTTTCACTGGCCCTGGGATTTTTACTGGGTGGAATTGTGTCGCCACCCGATGCAGTCAGTGCCGGTGCCATCCTGAAGTTTGTCAAGGTTCCGAAACGGATGTCGTCCATCCTGGAAGGGGAGAGCCTGTTGAATGATGCGTCATCCCTGATTATTTTCCGATTTGCATTGATCGCCGTGGCCACCGGGCAATTTATCTGGTCCGATGCACTGATGAGTTTTGGTTGGATGCTGGTGGGTGGTACCGGCATCGGGCTACTGGTCGGATGGGTTTTTATGAAAGCCCACAAACGCCTGCCAACTGATGTGAACATGGATATCGTGTTTACGATCATTGCTCCCTATGTGATGTACATCGCAGCGGAAGAAGTGCATGCGTCGGGCATCCTTGCTGTAGTGGGGGGTGGTCTGTTTTTGTCCACCCGGCGGCATCAGTTCCTGAACAGTACGGCGCGGCTGCAGAGTGTAAACGTTTGGCAAAGCCTGGTGTTTGTATTAAACGGGATCGTGTTCCTGCTGATCGGGCTTGAACTTCCGGAAATCACGGCCGGGCTGGAGGGCGTAGCTCTTTCTACCGCCGTATTCTATGGGCTGCTGGTTACTGGTGTACTGATCATTACCCGGATTATTTCAGCTTATGGCGCAGTAGTGGTAACGCTGATCGCCCGCAACTTTATTACGGTTGCCGATACCAGGAACCCCGGTGCAAAAGTCCCGTTGATCCTGGGTTGGACGGGCATGCGGGGTGTGGTGTCACTGGCAGCTGCGCTGTCAATACCCGTTAAAATGGCCGATGGCACCGATTTCCCACAACGTAACCTGATCCTCTTCATCACGTTTATCGCTATCCTTACTACGCTGGTACTGCAGGGGCTCACCCTTCCCTTGCTGATCAGGTGGCTGGGAATTCCGGAAAATGATGATTACAAACCGGAAGCAGAACTGGACTTCCGGATCAGGAAAGGGATGGCCCAGCAATCCATCCAGTACCTGAATAAAAATTACGCAGAGAATATTGCGCAGTACCCCGTGCTGAAAGAACTGGTGCATCGCTGGGAACGGTTTAATGATGAAGAATCGGCCCGGCCGATGCCTCCTGAAGCGAAGAAAATTTACCTCGACCTGCTGGAATTTCAGCGGAAATACCTGATCTCTAAAAACCACGACTATGCAAACGTGGATGAAGACGTGATCCGCAAGCACCTGCGCCAGGTGGATATCGAAGAAGAAAAGTTGAAAATCCTGTAAGTGTTGTCATTCGGGAGCTGAAAAAAACCGGGCTGAACATCATGTCCAGCCCGGTATCCAACATCACCACCAGTCCTCCTCAAATCTCCATTCCACCGACCTCTCTTTCACTTCCGTTCCCACCTGGTTTCACTCTTCACATCATAAACTAACATACACGTCATTATTTCCAGCCACCACCCAGGCCACGATAAACATTCACCACTGCGTTAAACTGCTCCTGCCTCGTTTCCACCAGTTCCAGTTTTGCTTCCAGCACATCGCGCTGGGTCATCAGCACTTCAAAATAATCGGCCCTGGCATATTTGAACAGGTCAAGTGCCACCTCAATGGAGTTGTTCAATGCGGCCACCTGCTGGAGTTTGAGATCATAATCCTTTCCAAGGTTATCTACATTGGAAAGTTCATTAGCTACTTCCATATACGCATTCAAAACGGTCTTCTCATAATTGTACAAAGCCTGCAACTGCCTCGCATTCGCGCTGCTGAATTCTGCCTTGATTGCATTCCGGTTGATCAGCGGCTGCGCAAGTTCACCGGCAAGTGAATAAAGCAATGATTCGGGAGTACGAAGCAGGTAAGTCGGATTGAAGGCGTTGAAACCCACGCCGGCACTGATTCCCAGCGATGGGAAAAATTCAGCCCGGGCAACTTTCACATCCAGCTTTGCTGCTTCAAGATCCAGTTCGGCCTGGCGCACATCCGCACGGTTTTCCAGCAGCTGGGACGGAACCCCCGCCTGCACGATGGCCGGCAGTTGGGTCATAAACTCGGTTGTGTCCCTTGCAACAGCCTGGGGAAACCGGGCAAGCAGGAAATTGATTTTGTTTTCCGTTACAGTGATCTGCTGGTGGATGTCAAACTCGAGACTGCGTGTACGTAACACCTCTGCCTCGAATTTCTTTACACCCAGTTCGGTCGCCCTTGCGGCATCTTTCTGGATCTTGACAATGTCGAGCGCATTCTGCTGTATGCCGATATTCTTTTTCACGATTGCCAGTTGGTGATCCAGCGCCACCAGCTCGAAGTAAGAGTTCGCCACTTCGGCCACCAGGTTAGTGGTAACAAAGTTTTTGCCTTCCATGGTCGACAGGTACCTGGTAACTGCTGCCTTCTTTGCAGTATGCAGTTTGTTCCAGATATCGGCTTCCCAGTTGGCCGTTACACCCACCATAAAATCGCCCAGCGGGTCCGGGAATTCTTTACCGGGTTTGATCTCGGTCGTGGCATCACCCGCGCCCTGGCTGGTATACCTTCCTACTTTCTCAACCCCGGCACCGGCAACAATGGCCGCTGTCGGCAACAATGATGCATGCCTGAACCGGATATCATTTTTTGCTATCTGGATTTCCTGCAACGTAGTCAGCAACTCCTGGTTATTTGCAAGTGCCGTATCGATCAGCGAAATGAGATACGGATCGGTAAACAACTGCTTCCACTGCACATTCGCCATACTGATAGTGTCAGTCCCTGTCCCGAACGAAGCCGGCACTGGTTTCTGTGGAGGTGTAGCCACAATGGCTGGCACCTTACAACCTTCGATAGCGAGGCAAAGGCAAAGGAAACCAATGCCATATTTTATTTTTGATTTAAACATTGTGATCTATTTCTTCTGTTAATGGATTTTCGTCCTCTTCCCTGACCATCTTCTTCGCCGAAATCTTCCCGAAGATGTAATACAGCCCGGGGATAATGAGCACCCCGGCTATCGTCCCGATGAGCATTCCCCCCAGTGAGGCAGTACCAATGGTCCTGTTACCAATCTTACCAGGTCCGCTTGCAAACACCAGTGGAATCAGTCCGGCGATAAAGGCGAACGATGTCATCAGGATGGGTCGGAACCTTGCCGATGATGCTTCGATGGCCGCCTGCATAATGGTGGCACCGGCGCGGTGACGTTGCGCGGCAAACTCCACAATCAGTACGGCGTTTTTACCAAGCAACCCGATCAGCATTACTACCGCAACCTGCGCATAGATATCATTCTGCAGGCCCAGTAATTTCAATAACAGGAATGCCCCGAACACACCCGCCGCCAATGAAAGGATCACCACAAACGGTAATACAAAACTTTCGTATTGTGCTGCCAGGATCAGGTAAACGAACCCAAGGCAGATCAGGAAAATATAGATGGCCTCATTACCCCGGGCAACCTCATCTTTCGAAATACCCGCCCAGTCGATACCATAACCACGGGGCAGTGTTTTGGCGGCCACCTCATTGATCACATCGATGGCTTCACCACTACTGTATCCAGGTGCTGCCGATCCGCTGATCTCCGAGGCATTAAACATGTTCTGCCGGGTAATTTCTGACAATCCATACACCTTTTCCATTTTCATAAATGCGGAGAAGGGCACCATTTCATCCTTGTCGTTTTTCACATACAGCTTGAGGATGTCTTCGGGCAAGGCTCTATACTCGGCACCAGCCTGTACAATCACCTTGTACTGTCGTCCGAACCGGATGAAACTGATCTCGTAGTTACTACCCACCATGGTCGACAGGTTATCCATCGCATTCTCGATGCTGATGCCTTTCTGCTGGGCCAGGTCGTTATCAATCTTCAGCATGTATTGCGGGAAGCTGGCGCTGTAGAAACTGAATACCGAAGACAACTCTTTTCGTTTGTTCAGTTCAGCCACAAAGTCATTGTTCACCGCCTCCATCTTTTTGTAATCGCCTGATCCGCTTTTGTCGAGCAGGCGTAACTCAAACCCGCCCGCTGCACCATACCCGGGAACCGCTGGCGGCTGGAAGAACTCGATGGTGGCACCGGTGATGTCCTTCGATTTTTCCTCCAGCTCATTCATGATTTCCTGTACGGAGTGTTTCCGGTCCTCCCAGCTTTTGAGGTTGATCAGGCAGGTACCCGAGTTGGCACCCGTACCTTCTGTCAGGATTTCATAACCGGCAAGCGCCGATACGGATTTTACCCCGTCAACACCTTCCGCAATTTTCTGCAGCTTCTCCGCGATCTCGTTGGTCCGTTCGAGCGAAGAACCGGGAGGGGTCTGGATTACCGCATAGAACATACCCTGGTCTTCATTGGGAATAAAACCGGAGGGAAGGCTCGTATTGACCAGCCAGGTACCCACACAGAAGGCAATAAGCATCAGGAACGTGATCACACGTTTGTTGACTATTTTCCCAAGCAGTTTTATATACCTTCCGGTAAGACCGTTGAACCAGTTGTTGAACCCGTCCAGTCCGCGGTTAAGGATTGTTTTTTTCCGTGGTTTACCATGGGTGTTTTTCAGCATCATGGCGCAAAGCGCTGGTGTCAGCGTAAGGGCCACCAGTCCGGAAAGGATGATGGCTGTTGCCATGGTGATTGAGAACTGCCGGTAGAAGATCCCTACAGGGCCCGACATAAACGCCACCGGGATAAACACCGCGGCCATTACAAAGGTGATGGCAATGATGGCACCACTGATTTCATGCATGGCCGCTTCCGTTGCACGCAATGGAGAAAGATGTTCCTTTTCCATTTTTGCGTGCACCGCTTCGATGACCACAATGGCGTTATCGACCACAATCCCGATTGCCAGTACCAGGGCAAACAGCGTGATCAGGTTCAGGGTGATCCCGAAAAATTGCATGAACATAAATGTACCGATCAGCGATACCGGTACGGCAATGGCCGGGATCAGTGTTGATCGCCAGTCGCCGAGGAACAGGAACACAACCAGGCCTACCAGTATAAACGCCTCGACCAGTGTATGGATTACCTTGTCGATCGATGCGTCGAGGAATTTCGATACGTCGTAACTGATTTCATAGTCCATCCCCTTTGGAAAAGTGGTGGCCTTGATCTCCGCCAGTTTCGCTTTTACATCCGAAATAACCTGGCTGGCATTACTGCCATACGATTGTTTGAGGGTAATGGCCGCAGATGGCCGCCCGTTGAGGTTGGAATAGATATCGTACATCGAACTGCCAAACTCTACATCCGCCACATCTTTCAGGCGCAGCAGCTGCCCGTCGGGCGTCGACTTGATAATAACGTTTTCATATTGTTCCTTGGTGGTAAATCGTCCGCCATATTTCAGGACATATTCAAACGACTGTGAGCGTTTACCGGAGCTTTCCCCTGTTTTACCCGGCGAAGCTTCCAGGCTCTGTTCATCGAGTGCTTTCAGTACTTCTTCAGCTGAAATTTTGTAAGCCAGCATGCGGTCTGGTTTCAGCCAAACCCGCATGGCGTACTCGCGGTTACCGAGAATGTCGGCCACACCCACACCATCTACCCGTTTGAGCTCGGACAGCACGTTGATGTCGGCAAAGTTGAACAGGAATTTCTGGTCGGCATGCGGATCAGTGCTGTAAAGGTTCACATACATCAGCATGTTCGACTCTTCCCGGGTGATCTTCACACCTTCGCGCACAACAAGGGGTGGCAGTTTGTTGACCACCGAGGCAACACGGTTCTGTACGTTGAGTGATGCCTGGTTGGGATCGGTGCCCAGGTTGAAGACAATCTGGATGGTTGCTTCACCATCATTACCAGCATCCGCCGCCATGTACTTCATTCCGGGAACACCGTTGATGGCGCGTTCCAGCGGGATGATGACGGACTTAATCATCAGTTCGTTATTGGCTCCCGGGTATTCGGCCACCACATTTACTTTGGGTGGCGAGATAGAAGGGAACTGCGTGATCGGCAGCTTTACCATTGCAAGTACCCCGAGTAAAACAATGATCAGGGAAATAACAATGGAAAGGACCGGTCTATGTATAAATTTATTAAACATTGACTTTAGTTATTAGGGTGAAGGACTATTCCGCTTTCAGGCGAAGGCGGGCGATTACATCGGCCGGTTTGTGGAATTCGTATTCGATTTTGTCGTCGTCTTTGACCTTCTGCACACCTTCAAGCAGGATCTTGTCAGTGTCGGCCAGGCCGGTAGCAACTACATACAGGTCAGGAATTTCACCGGTAACGGTGATCTCCCTTGATTTAACCGTATTGTCCTTGTCGACCACGAATACATATTTTTTTTCCTGCACCTCGTAAGTTGCTTTCTGCGGGATCAGCAATGCTCCCCTGGCAGGGACGATCATTTTTACCTTGCCTGTTTCCCCGTTTTTCAAAAGTTTGTTGGGGTTAGGGAAAATGGCGCGGAAGGCGATATTACCGGTTTCGCTATCAAACTCACTCTCGATCACCTCCACTTTGCCCGGGTAAGGCAGCAGGGTATTGTTGGCGAGTAACAGGTTTACCTTGCTATCAGCCCGGCCTTTTTCATTGGTCTGGTATTCGATGTATTCCGGTTCGGATACGTTGAAATAAGCAAACACCTGGCTATTGTCCGACAAACTCGTCAGCAATTCCCCTTCGTCGATCAGGCTTCCGAGTTTTTTGGGAAGGCGGTCAATGGTGCCATCAAACGGCGCACGGATTTCGGTAAAAGACAAATGCAGTCTGGCCAGCGCGGTCTCTGCATTGGCCTGTTCCAGTTTCGCTTCGGCCATGGCCTGTTCGTTTTTGGAAACTACATTTTTTTCTACCAGGGCCTTTGTATTCTGCAGTTCAATGGATGCGGCTTTGGCTTCGGCCTGCGCCTTCAGCAACTCAGCCTCATACATTTTCGGCATGATGCGGAAGAGCACCTGCCCGGCATGGACAAACTGCCCTTCATCAACATATACATTCTGCAGGAAACCTTTCTCCTGCGAACGGATTTCGATGTTGCGGACGGAGCGGATCTGCGACACATACTCTTTTGAAAAAGAGGTGTCGATTTTTAGCGGGGAGGTAACGGCATACTTACCGGCCTCTTCCTTTGTTTCTTCTTTGTGTTTGCAGGCAGTGGTGCACACTGCAGCAATAATGCTGGTGAAAATCAGGATTCTGTTCATAGTTGTAAATGAAATGTTGAGCAAATTGGTGGATTTATGCTGGGCATTTCATACGGCAATAAAATCGCAATCGTAAGGGAGCGTGCGTAGGTGCACTGCGTGGCGCGAGTCGAAATAACTCACGGATGAGGCTCCGCCTCAGCAGGGAACAAAGGGGTCAGACCCTTAAAACGCGTTGTTGTAAATACCTGTAGGTGATCCGGCCAAAGAAGGATGGCGCGGCTTTGGAGCGGTTGATGGGGCAACCGGTTTCAGTGAGCAGGATAAGTTCAGGGTAGTCCCTGGTCAGGAGTTTGAATTTTCTCGCGATGATCTCGCTGGCATCCTCGTCTTCCGCATCGTCGTAAACAAGCTGGTCTTTTTCATTCTTCACAGCCTGCACAACCACCGGTTGGTCCTGTCCATCATTTGCAGTTCCGGAAAACGCAGAGGGAAACACCGCCTGGGCCACCACATCGCGCGATGTGGCGCTTGCAAAGGCAGGAAGCGGGGTTCCGACCTTCAGCAGGATAAAGCACAGGGTTATAAAATAGAGTGGTAACCTCATCTGGGGGTCAAAAGTAATAAAACTTTCAGATGGGAACCAAATGCGAAAACTGTTAATGTTTTGCAGTCGTTCGTTTGTTACGGGTAAAACGGCACGAACAGCCGTTTGGTTTTATGTCTTTTTAACCCGCACGTAACGTTCGGTATTGAGACGGTCAACACCGGCAGACTCTATTTTTTCACGGCCCTGCTGAATCAGTGTATCACTGGATACTTTCAGGGTAAATGTAAAATCGTTGCCTTCCCACTGCCGGTCGTTGCAGTATTCGAGGTGTTCGGTATACTGGTCGCCTTTCAGGTCGTACCGGCCGCCACCGGCAACAAACACTGCCGAGTCTTCACCTTTATGGAGATCATGCTGTAAAAATGAAAAGTGCGTGTCGTTGATGATTTTGATACAGGAAAGTTTTTTTGTGTAATCGTTCACCACCGTGTCCCCTTTTTCAATCAGCGTGCCGTCGATCAGTTGCCAGGTGCCCTGGATGTCCGTGGACAGACCGGATACATTTTCGTTTTTATCTGTGTCCGGTGTGGCCGTTACCGGTTCGGAATTGCACGAGACCAGTGCCAGCACGATCATAATAATGGAAGCGTATTGAGGAACAGATCTGAATGCCGAAAGGGAGATTTTTTCCATACAAGCAGTTTGTGGAAAGATACAACGTTGGAAACATTTGTGAACGCTTTTAAGTATTTTGGGGGCCACAACTTTTAACCATGACAAGATCACTGTTTTGTTTCCTCGTGTTCCTGATTTCACTTCCTGTTTTTTCCCAGCAAAAGCAATGGGAGCCGGTGTTCCGGAAGATCAGCGAAGAAGTGCAGCAGAACTCAAAAGCCTATAGCACGCTGCAGGATGCAACCCAGACAATCGGTCACCGCCTCACCGGTTCGGAAAATGGACGCAAGGCCGAAGAGTATGCCTACAACCTGCTCAAAAGTTATGGATTTAAAAATGTAAAATACCAGCCGTTTGAAGTGGAAAGCTGGAGTCGCGGTACGATCGAAACCACTATTGGTACCAGCGCGCAGGCATTGCAGCCCGTCAAGTCCGTTTCACTGGCTCACTCGCCGGTTAAAGTAGAACTTACGGGCGAACTGGTAGACATGGGCAATGGGCTCGACAGCGATTACCTGGCGCGTCCGGATATAGCTAAAGGGAAAATAGCACTGGTTTACCTGGGTACACTGCCCGGTACTACCGGCCGGTCACTACACCGTTCTGAAAAAACTGCGATCGCAACAAAATACGGGGCTACCGGAATCATTGTGATTAATACGGTCGACGGTGGTACGTTACTCACGGGCACTGCATCAGTCACCGGCAAACTGATCCCGATCCCGGCCGTATGTATCGGCAAGGAAGATGGTATGCGGTTTAAGGAACAACTTAAAACGGGTGCGCTTTTCTCCCATATATCCATGACCAATTATTCCGGCCCCATTAAAGCGCGGAATGTGATCGCCACACTCGAAGGAAGCAGCCTGAAAAAAGAAAAGATTGTGGTGGGTGGGCATCTCGACAGCTGGGATTTAGCTACGGGTGCCATCGACAACGGAATCGGTTCATTTTCGGTGCTGGATATGGCCCGCACCATGCAGGTGCTCAAACTGAAACCGAAAAGGAGCATCGAGTTTGTGATGTTTATGGGCGAGGAGCAGGGACTGCTGGGCTCCGAAGCCTACGTGCACGAAGCCACGAAAGATAAAAGCATTGACAATATCCGGTTCATGCTGAACTATGATATGACGGGTGATGTGCGCTCCTTTGCAGCCAGTGATTCAAATGCAAAAGCCTTGTTCCAGGAAATTGGCTCGGTAATCCGCACCATTGATACATCATTTACCAATAACTTTTCAGTGAGGGGTGGCTTACACAGCGATCACCAGCCCTTCATGCTGCAGGGTGTGCCAACCGGCGGTGGTGGCGGAGGGGGCAGGGGAAGTGGTAACGGACCTGCGGGTTGCTACCATGCCGACTGCGATGTGTTCTCGCTGGTCAACTATCCGCAGGGAATGAAAAATACCGTGCGGTTTACATCGATGCTTTTATACGGACTCGGTTCAGTGGACATCATTCCCGTGAAAAAAATGACCGATGAACAGACACGTGATTTTTTACTGAGCCAGAACCTGAAAGAACCATTGATGCTGGAAGGACAGTGGCGGTGGAAGGATTAAACTGCGCGGAAGCTGCGTTTCAGCATTTATAATCCGCTTTTGTTTTGCCTCGAAAGGAACAAATGGTAGCCGAGGAAACTGAACGAAATACTCAGGAACATAATCGCCAGCGAATGGATGCCGAGTGGCTGGGTGTAATGCACAATGAGCAATCCGGCCCCGATGCCACCCAGGATGGCAAACCATTTTACATTGATAAACCTTCCTTCTTTGGGTTCAGCTGAACCAAGCACCGACATGGCCATTCCCTCGGTGACCTGTTTGTCGATCACCTTGTTTTTAAGACGATAGTCAAAAACGCGTTTGAATATAGCAAGGACAAAAAACACAATCAATACAAAGGTGAACAGGATGCCAAAAGCATCCAGAAATCGTGGGTCATAAATACGGCGATCTCCGGAAGCCAGATCCTGGGCCTGGGAAACGAAAGTTGACAACAGCACTGCGGAGGCAAGTAAGATTCTTTTCATTTTTAAGAGTTATGATGGATGAGACGTAAGTTGTTTGATGGGGTTGCAGTTTTTTCAGTTCATTTCAAGCAGCGCCAGTTTTTTCCGGTATTGTTTATACATATCGCCGAGTAATAACCCGAGGGTTGTCAGTACGGCTGTGCCTGCCAATGGAAGGATCAGCGGGGCTAATCCGGTGAACAACCCCGACAGGGCTGTACGGAAAATAATGAAACCAGTCACCGGCACAGCGATCCCAAGAAGTGAAAGGATCACAAAAAGAACGGTCATCCACAACGGGCGTTTTACCGGTTCAGCCATCCTTTCCAGCACCAGCCCGGCAATATCAAACCCGAAAACTGCGGGTTCCTGGTCGTTCAGTGCAGTGAACAATAACCGGTATTCTGCTACCCGGGTCCTGCATGCCGGGCATCCGTCCAGGTGTGCAACGGTTGATTGCAGATCAATGGCTGGTCCCGGCTCCATTGCTGCCTCCGCGGCAAAGGCTGTAATGTTTTCCGACCCATCCGGTGCGTATCCCGTGGCATCGGCAGAAACCCCCAGCACATACTGCTGGATCTCTTCATCGGTTAGGTGTTTATTGATCATAGATCCTGTTTTGAATAATTGACTGATAAATTTTCCCGCAGTGTTTTCCTTGCGCGCGACAAATAACTTTTGATGGTGCCCGGTGGAGTGGACTCGCTTTAGGACAAACGACTTTCAAAGAAATGCGCCCTCACGTCGAGACGGGCGATGGCAAGTTCGAGCGTTCAACCGAACTGACGATGGTCAAAAATTCCGGTTTGAGTGTGAATTGCCTGTGGGCCAAGCGCGGACCGGACGAAGTTCTCACTGCAATTGCACTTCGCTATTCGGGTGTCATGCCTTCATC
>SDZZ01000086.1 GCA_004173255.1 Chitinophagaceae bacterium
CCCTGGAACAGAATAATCGCGATAATGAGGAGAAATTGAAGGTTTCGAGGCAAAAAGAACTCGAATTCCTCAAAAAAGAGTCGGATTTGAAGAATAAGGAGGCCGAAATGGAAATCACCATCCAGCAGAAATTACAGGGTGAGCGTGAGAAATTGTCGGAAGACCTCCGGCGGATCGAAGAGCAGAAAGCCGCTGCCCGTGACAGCGAATACCAGCTGCGGCTGAAAGAACTGGAAAAGCAACTGGACGACCAGAAAAAGCTGGCCGAGGAAATGACCCGTAAGGCCGAACAGGGTTCGATGCAGCTGCAGGGGGAAGTGCAGGAAATTGCGCTGGAAGAAATGCTCCGCTCCACTTTTCCTTTTGACCTGGTGTCGGAAGTGGGCAAAGGTGTGCGGGGGGCAGACTGCATCCAGACCGTCCGCAATAAAAGCGGGCAGGAATGCGGCAAGATCATTTATGAAAGTAAACGGACCGAAAATTTCGGGGGCGACTGGATCGAGAAACTGAAATCCGACATGCGGAGCCTCGGGGCCGATGTGGCCATTATTGTGACCAAGACCATGCCCCGCGGAATGGACCGCTTTGGCGAAAAGGACGGGGTTTGGATCTGTAATTTTTCCGAACTGAAGGCAGTAGCCTATATGCTGCGTGATGGCATTATCAAGGTATCCGGGGCCGTCCGCAACCAGGTCAACAGCGGGGACAAAATGCAGCTGCTCTATAATTACCTGACCAGCGGCGAATTTGCTGAACAGTGGAAGGCCATCCGGGAAGGCTTCATGGGTATGCGCATCTCCATCCAGAAAGAACGGGATGCCATGGAAAAAATGTGGAAATCCAGGGAAAAACAACTGGATAAAGTATTACTCAATGCAGCCCACGTCCGTGGCTCCATTGAAGGCATAGCCGGCATGGAGTCGATCGACCTCAACCTGCTGGATGCACCCGATGAAGACGACATGGCCCATTGATCATTATATTTGCCACATGCAAAAAGTTGGGATTCTGGGAGGCGGGCAACTGGGACGCATGTTGCTCCAGGCTGCGGCTAATTACCCCGTTGAAACATATGTGCTCGAAAATGACAGTGAGTGCCCTGCGGCCCACCTGTGTGATCATTTCACCAAAGGTGATATACGCAATTTTGATGCGGTGTATGCATTCGGGAAAGGTCTCGATTCCATTACCATCGAGATTGAGAATGTCAACACGGATGCCCTCGAAAAACTGGAAGCAGAAGGGGTAAAAGTATTCCCCCGTCCGGCTGTACTGAAAACCATCCGTAACAAAATCCTGCAGAAACAATATTACGCGAAGCATAACATTCCGAGCCCCGAATTCATGGTAACGGAAACCCGCCAGGCGCTGCAGCAGGCGGCCCATTTCCTGCCGGCGGTACACAAGATTGCCGAAGGGGGTTATGATGGAAAAGGCGTGCAGGTAATCCGTAAACAGGAAGACCTGCCCAGGGGATTTGATGCACCTTCCGTGCTGGAAAAAATGGTGGAGATCCAGAAAGAAATTGCGCAGATGGTTGCCATTAACAGCAAAGGCGAGATTGCGCTGTACCCTCCTGTTGAAATGGTGTTTGACCAGTCTCTGAACCTGCTTGATTACCAGCTCTGCCCTGCCGCCATTGATGACAAAACCCTGTGGAAAGTGGAAGCAATTGCCGTGCAGGTGGTGAAGAATTTTGAGTCCCCCGGCATTTTCGCCATCGAACTTTTTGTAGATCGTAACGGCGCTGTGCTGGTAAATGAAACAGCTCCCCGGGTGCATAACAGCGGCCACCATACCATTGAAGCGCACTTCAGTTCACAGTTTGATATGCTGTGGCGCATCATCCTCGGTTTCCCGCTTGGAAATACCGATGCCATCCTTCCGTCGGCCATGGTCAACGTGATCGGGGCCGAAGGATTCACCGGCAAAGCGAACTATGAAGGTCTGGCCGAAGTGCTGGCTATTGACAATGCATTTGTGCACCTGTACGGTAAAAAAGAAACCAAACCCGGCCGGAAAATGGGCCATGTGACGGTGTTGAGTAAAGAAAAACAGGAATTAATACACCAGGCTAACAAGATCAGGGGCCTGTTGAACGTCCAATCAACTTCCGAATAAACGAACAAAAGTGAAAACATCCCCTGCCACCGGTCCCATTGCCATATTCCTGACCCTGACCACCCTTGCCGCCTGTGGCGGAAAAAAAGATTCCCCTGCCCCCGCCGCGGGAGCTGCCAGGGCCCCAACGGCAATGAAAGTCGACGGTTACCTGGTTACAACCCAGCCGTTCGCTGAAAATATCGAAGTACCGGGGTCCATCATCGCCAATGAATCGACCGTCATCAACCCCGAAATTTCCGGCAGGCTGACCATGCTGAATGTGGCAGAAGGCAAAACAGTGGCAAAGGGTACCCTGCTGGCTAAACTATATGATGCCGACCTGCAGGCACAATTAAAAAAACTACAGGTACAGCTTCAGATTGCGCAGACCGGCGAAGAACGTTCGGGCCAGTTGCTCAAAATCCAGGGCATCAGTAAGTCTGACTATGACGCCAGCCTGCTCAATGTAAATAATATCAAGGCCGACATTGACATCATCCGCACCAGCATTGTGCGTACTGAAATACGCGCCCCGTTCAGCGGGAAACTCGGATTAAAAAATATCAGCCCGGGCGCATACGTAACACCCTCCACCATACTGGCGGTGATCAACCAGGTGGGTCAGTTAAAAATGGATTTTACGGTGCCTGAAAAATACTCCTCGCAGATGAAGGCGGGGAAGGAAGTGCGTTTTACCTATGAAGGGTCGGATAAGTTTTATACAGCCAAAGTAATCGCTACCGAATCTTCGGTAACCGAAACTACCAGGAGCCTGACAGTCCGGAGCCTCATCCAGGGGCAGGACGACAAACTCGTACCAGGCACATTTGCCAAGGTACAACTGAGTTTTGACCCCGACCCGAATGCCATCCTGATACCTACCCAATCCATTGTACCACAGGCAAGGGGTAAAAAGGTAGTGCTGTATAAATCGGGCGTGGCAAAGTTTGTGGATGTAACTACCAGCGTACGTGATTCGGCAAGGGTCCTTGTAACCGAGGGCCTGAAGGCGGGTGATACCATTATAACAACAGGCCTGCTGAGTGTAAGGCCCGACACAAAAGTGCAACTGAACCGGGTAGTGACCATCGACAGCCTCGGTAAACAACAACGTTAACAGCGACGCCATAAATACAGCTTAATGAACATTTCCGAGTTAAGTTTAAGGAGACCGGTACTGGCCATTGTGATGAACATCATCATTGTGGTGTTCGGGATCATTGGGTTCAAGTTTCTCGGCATCCGTGACTATCCGGCTATCGATCCACCCAATATCAGCGTGCGTACTTCATACGCCGGCGCAAATGCCGACATCATAGAAACGCAGATTACGGAACCCCTCGAAAAATCGATCAATGGTGTGGCGGGGATCAAGAACATGACCTCGTCGAGCAGTAATGGCACCAGCAATATCAACGTGGAGTTTGACCTGGGCATTGACCTGGAGGCCGCTGCCAATGATGTGCGCGATAAAGTATCACAGGCCCAGCGGTCACTTCCTCCCGACCTGGAAGCACCGCCGGTGGTTTCAAAAGCCGATGCAAGTTCGGATGCTATTCTCAGCATGACCGTGCAGAGCAATACCAGGAACCAGCTGGAGATGACCGAGTATGCGAATAACGTGCTGGTAGAAAAACTGCAGACCATCCCCGGTGTAAGCGGCATCCAGATCTGGGGCGAAAAACGGTACGCCATGCGCATCTGGATTGATCCTGCAAAGCTGACCAGTTTTGGACTGACGGCCGGCGATGTGCAGGCTGCATTACTTCGTGAAAACGTGGAACTGCCATCAGGTAAAATTGCTGGAAGCAATACCGAACTCACCGTCCGCACGTTCGGAAGGCTGAATACGGAAGAGGAGTTTGACAATGTCATCATCAAGAACGTGAGTGGCGCGGATGTAAAAGTGAAGGACATCGGCGAGGCCATCCTTGGACCGGAAAACGAGGAAACGGCACTTCGTGAAAGTGGCATACCGATGATTGCGCTCGCCATTGTGCCACAGCCCGGTTCCAACTATGTATCCATCTCCGATGAATTCTATCGCAGGCTGGACCAGATAAAAAAAGATGTACCCGATGATGTGAAGATCAATATCGCGCTGGACCAGACACGCTTCATCAAGAAGTCGATTTCGGAGGTGGAGGAAACGCTGCTGATCTCGTTTATACTGGTGGTACTGATCATCTATCTCTTCTTCCGCGACTGGCTCATTGCCCTTCGGCCACTCATCGATATCCCTGTATCACTGATTGGTGCCTTTTTTATCATGTACCTCATGGGTTTTACCATCAATGTGCTGTCGCTGCTGGCAATTGTGCTGGCGACGGGACTGGTGGTGGATGATGGTATTGTGGTGACGGAAAATATTTACAAAAAAATGGAGAGGGGGATGGACAAATGGTCCGCCGCCCTGCATGGTTCAAAAGAAATTTATTTCGCGGTTATTGCTACCTCCATCACGCTGGCGGTGGTATTCCTTCCCATCATTTTCCTGCAGGGATTTGTGGGAAGCCTGTTCCGCGAGTTCGGTATTGTGGTGGCTGGCGCGGTACTGATCAGTGCGTTTGTGTCCCTGACACTAACGCCGGTACTGAACGTATTGCTGACAAAAAAAGGGGAACATAAACACTCGTGGTTCTATCGCAAAACCGAGCCTTTTTTCCGGGGCATGGAGAATGGCTACCAGCGGGCCCTGACGGGGTTTATGAAAGTAAGGTGGATATCGTTTGTGGTGATTGCTGCATGTGGTGCGCTGATTTATTTTATCGGTGGATCCCTGCAGTCCGAACTTGCACCGATGGAAGACCGCAGCCAGTTCCGGCTGCAGTTGTCGGCCCCCGAAGGAACTTCGTTCGATGCCATGGACCAGTATGTGAACCAGCTGGCCACCTTCATGGTGGACTCAGTGCCCGAGAAACAGGTGGTATTGTCCATGACTGCCCCGGGTTTCAGCGGCGGCAACGTAAACAATGGGAACGTACGGGTAACGCTGGTGGAACCAAAGGACCGCAACCGTTCGCAGGAAGAGATTGTAAACATGGTGAACCGCAATCTTGGTAAGTACAATGCGGGACGCGCCTTCGCCATCCAGGAACAGACTATCCAGGTAAACCGCCGTGGCGGACAGCCCGTGCAGTTTGTGATCCAGAATAATAATTTCGATAAACTAACGGCCATTATCCAGCCCTTCCTCGACGAAGCATCGAAGAGCGATGTGCTGCAGCAGGTCGATGTGGATCTTAAGTTCAATAAACCGGAACTGCGGGTGGTAATCGACCGGCTGAAAGCGAGCGAACTGGGGGTCAGTGTAAGTTCCATTTCTGAGACGCTGCAGCTGGCCTATAGCAACCGCCGGTTGGGGTATTTTACCAAAGAGGGTAAACAATACCAGGTAATGGGACAGGTTGCGCGTAACGACCGCGATGATCCGAATGACCTGAAAACTTTATTCGTCCGGAACAACCGCGATGAAATGATCAGTCTCGATAACCTGGTCATTGCCGAGGAGTCCAACACCCCTCCTACCATTTACCATTTTAACCGGTATAAATCGGCGACCATCAGTGCAGGTTTAAAGCCCGGCAAAACGGTGGGTGATGGTATCGATGAAATGAACCGGATTGCAGCACAACTGCTCGACGACACGTTCTCTACTGCCCTTTCCGGCTCGAGCCGCGATTTCCAGGAAAGCAGCAGTAATACCAGTTTTGCCTTCCTGCTGGCACTTGGTCTTATTTTCCTCATCCTGGCGGCGCAGTTTGAAAGTTTTATCGATCCCCTTATCATCATGATTACGGTACCGCTGGCCATTGCCGGTGCAGTGCTTACGTTGTGGTTATTCGGACATACGCTCAATATCTTTTCGCAGATCGGTATGATTATGCTGATCGGGCTGGTAACGAAAAACGGGATCCTGATTGTGGAGTTTGCCAACCAGAACAGGAAATCAGGTATGGACAAACAGGAAGCCGCAATCTTCTCCGCAACACAAAGGCTGCGGCCGATCCTGATGACCAGCCTGGCCATGGCACTTGGCGCACTTCCACTCGCCCTTTCGCTGGGTGCAGCCGCTACCAGCCGTATTCCGCTCGGGGTGGTGATTGTGGGTGGCATCATGTTCTCCCTGTTGCTTACCCTTTTTGTTTTACCCGCCATGTATACATATATGTCGGGCAAAAAGAAGGTCAATAAAATGGAAGAATTGTTTCCCGAGAAAAAGGACGACTATGGTGAACAGGAAACAACGGGGAACAATGATAACGGATATACAACTGATACTACTACCAACAAACCGGTTAACCAGACAATATGAAAAGGTTCGCGTTATGCCTGCTGGTCGGCGGATGGATGACCGGTGTTTTACAGGCACAGTCTGCCCCCATGCTCACCCTCGAGCAGGCCATTGCCACTGCCCTGAAGTCGAACTATGATATTGCATTGTCGAAAAACGACTCTAATGTGGCTGCCCTCGAATATGTGTATCGTAATGCCGTGTTCCTGCCCAATGTAAATGGCATTGCCAACAATATTTTTAACCGCAATAACCAGCAGCTGCGTTTTACCAAACGCGTTGGTGGCGGGGACAGCACAGTGAACCGCGATGCGGTAAAGACGCATAACCTGAACTATTCGGTAAACCTTGACTGGACGCTGTTCGACGGCTTCCGCATGTTTGCCACAAGGGCGAAATCGGAGGAATACCTGGCGCTTGGGGCACTCACCGTCAAGAACCAGGTGATCAACACCATTTCCACTGTCATCACCACGTATTATGATGTGGTGCGGCAGAAGCAGCAGTTGAGATCGGTGGAAGAGCAGATTTCGCTGAATGAGGAACGCGTACGTTTATCGCAGTACAAACTGGATATTGGTACCGGCGCCAAACCTGACCTGCTGCAAAGCAAGGTGGACCTGAATGCGCAGAAGTCACTCAGGCTGCAACAGCTGGCACTCATTGAACAGCTCAAGGAACAACTGAACCAGGCAATGAACATTGCACCGAAAAGCCTGTTCGAGGTATCGGATTCCATCCCGCTTAACCAGGACATTGCGCTGGGGGACATTGTGGAAGGTATCGACCAGCGCAATCCGCTGCTGTTGCTGTACAAAAAGAATATTGACATTGCCAGGCTGACCCTGAAGGAGCGTAAGGCCGATCGGTGGCCGGTGATCCAGTTTAATTCGGCATACAACTTTACCCGTAATGACAACAGTGTAGCGGTAAACATCAACCAGCCGATTTTTAACCTGAACAAAGGATTCAACTACGGGCTCTCAGCATCGATCCCGATTTTCAACCAGTTCAATATAAGGAAGCTGATCAGGCAGGCTGAACTCGATATCAGGTACCAGCAGCTGATTCTCGACAACCAGCGTTCCATGGTGAACCTGTCGGTGCTGAATGCATTTACCAGTTACGAACAACAGAAAAAGGCACTGGCACTGGAAGAAGAAAACATCCTGCTTGCGCGCGAGAATGTGGACATCGTTTTCCAGGTATATAAACTTGGAGGAGCCACACTGGTGCAGCTGCGCGAAGCACAGTCGAGCCTGGAAGACGCCAACAACCGGCTTATTGCAGCCCGGTATTCGACCAAGGTTGCCGAAACGGAACTGATCCGGCTGAAGGGTGACCTGGTAAAATAACCCGTTGGATAGTTTGGCATAATAGCGGAACTTCGCGGCAGGCCGCCCGGCCATTTATCAAATCAATTACATGAAACCAATTGTAGGTATAATCATGGGGAGCGACAGCGACCTTCCTGTCATGCAGGCTGCCGCCGATGCACTTAAACAATTCAATGTACCATTCGAACTGACAGTTGTATCGGCCCATCGAACACCCCTTCGCATGGTGGAGTACGCACAGAAAGCGGCGGAGCGCGGGCTCAAAGCAATTATTGCAGGCGCTGGCGGAGCGGCACACCTGCCGGGCATGGTGGCATCACTGACCATACTGCCTGTAATTGGTGTACCGGTAAAATCATCCAATTCAATCGATGGATGGGACTCGGTGCTGTCGATCCTGCAGATGCCAAATGGTGTACCGGTTGCCACCGTTGCGTTGAATGCGGCAAAGAATGCCGGCATACTGGCCGCCCAGATCGTTGGCACTTCCGATAAGGCAGTGGCCATTGCCCTGGAGAATTACAAAATAAGTATGAACCAGGAAGTGATTGACAAGGCCGGCAGGCTGAAGACCAGCGGATGGGAAAACTCGTTTGACCAGTAGCTTCCGTATTGCCGCTTTTGAACTGCCTGTATAGCCTGATCCCGTTTGTTCTATAATAGGCTTCCCGGACACAACTATCTCCACCGGCATTTGTTAACTTTGGTATTGCCTGCCATAAATTCAAATCAGCCGCCCTCAGGGGTTCCCATTGTATTCCGCCCCGCAAACAGGTGCTGCCGGTCAGGATCATTTAACCAAATTAAACAGTCTTACTATGGCAACAATCGCACTTTATGGTTTTGGCCGCATTGGCCGCCAGTTTCTCCGCATCGCACTTGAACAGGATTTATTTGTCCCGGTTTCAGTATCCGACATCCATGATGTGAAGCTTCTGGCCTCCCTGTTCAGCGTCGATACCAACTATGGCCGCTTTGGCGAAAAGGTATCTACCGATGGTGACAACCTGGTGATCGGGGACAGGAAAATCAAATATGTAAATTCAAAAGCAGAGGTGCCCGACTGGAAAGCACTTGGGGTGGACGTGGTGGTTGATTGTACGGGCAGGGCCACTACCCGCGCAGGGGCACAGGCACATATTGACCGTGGTGCAAAATATGTATTGATCAGTGCCGCCAGCAAAACGCTCAGCGATTGCGATGCGGTTTTACTGAAGGGGATCAACCTTGATGAATTTGATGCGGATAAACATAAAATCATCAGCATGGGCAGTTGTACCACCAATGCCCTGGCAGCCGCTGTAAAGGTAATCCTCGATAACTTCGGCATCCGCTATGGTTTGTTTTCAACCGTGCATTCCTATACCAATACACAGTCGCTGACCGACCAGCCAATGAAGGACAGGCGCGATTCATGGGCGGCTGCCGAAAACATCATCCCTTCTGCTTCCGGCGCCGCAAGGGCATTACAGTTTATCTGGAAAGACCTGCAGATTACCGGCAAAGCTTACCGGGTACCCACACGTACCGGCAGTATTGCCGAGCTCAACCTGGTAACAGAAAAAGAATGTTCAGCCGAAGAAGTAAACGAAGCATTCCGGAAAGCAGCGGCTGATGGACCACTTAAAGGCGTACTTGATGTGCTGGAAGACGAATGGACTTCTGCACGTATTGTGGGTGATCCGCATTCTTCCATCATTGACCTGCCACTGACAGTGAAACAGGGAGAGTTATTGTCCATTGCAACCTGGTATGATAACGAGTGGGGCTTTACCAGCAGGCTGGCGGAAGTAGCGAAGTTTATCGCTGGGAAAATCTGAACCAGCTTTTTAACTGGCGCACCACCGGTGTCACCATTTTCCGGATCGGGCTTTGTGCCATTTCTTCGGCATCGAATATATCCTGGTGCACAAGCCCGCGCACGAAGGATTCAAAATCCCGTGCAAGGAACGTGATGCGGTAATCATTTTCCTGGTCCACATGTACCACGGCTGGTTCCCCTTGCGGCCCGCATTTACGGTAATCAAGCATTACGATGTCATGTCCTGCCGACGGGCACGGACAAAGGTAAATGCCGATGCGCGGGTAGTCCCATTCACCCAGCATCAGCTGGTTGCCGGCGCCACCACAGAGTGAGTAATTCCTGCTGCGACCAATGCCAAGGATCGCTTCAATGGCGACATGGTCATCTGCCCATGATGTTTTTTTCCTGGTGGGAAAACAGGTGTTGACGGGTATGCCACCATTGTGAAGTTTCATCAGGGTGATGTAGGAATCGGGGAGCCTATAACCGAGTTCCGTTTCCACGGAGCGGATCAGCTCGTCCGACGGAAAAGGCATAACGTATTCTTCCATCGCGTACACGCTGTCGTCCCAGAAAGCAGGCAGGTTAAAATCGTTAAAGCAGGCTGGCATCGTGATAATGGATTAAAGCAGGCAGTTTGTTTAGCTGGCCGCCACGCTTTAAATTACAATATGTTCCTGAAATATTTTAGTGTCTTCCTTTTTATTCCCTTTATTTCCTGCAGCCAGGAACACAGGCCAGAGACAAAGGTCAGCTGGTTTGTGCTGGGACAGGACAGTGTTTCAGTGAGTGTGACGGATTACGGCGGCAAGCGGCAGCCGGTATACATCAACCTGCACGACGATGAACGTACTTCGCTGCAGGCGGCCATACCGGTGTTGAAAAAGTATGGTGGCGTGCTTATCAAAATCAATAACTCGGGTGAAAGGAATCTGGTTTGCGTCATCGACAGCGCAAGTTATAAGTTTGATCCCAACCGCATCTTCTCACGCAATGGAATTGTGCAAAGCCTGGTAAAACATAAAAGGATCAGCAATAAAGCGATTGACGAAATTGAAAAGTTTGCGCGGTTTATTCTTGACCATCTGCCGGAACATCCCCGTCTCATAATAGCCTTACACAACAATATAAACGGAAGCCTGTCAATATCCAGTTACTCAGGCAACGGCGAAGAAGCCGCCGATGCGGCAGCGGTCAGCCGAGTGCATAATGCCGATCCGGATGATTTTATGCTGACCACGGAACGCACGGTCTATGAACTTTTCCGTAACCGGTTCAATGTGGTGTTGCAGGATAACCATGGCGCCCGGCAGGACGGCTCGTTGAGTGTATATTTTGCCGGCAAAGGCATTCCTTATATCAATTGTGAAACCCAGCACGGCCACCTGCCCCAGTTTTCAAGAATGCTGCTTGCGATCCATGATTCATTGGATAAAATTATCCGCTGACAAATACTTACATTTGCCGCCGTTAGCGGTTCCTTCCTGTTTGTAAAACAGGTTTGGATTAAAAGGGAATCCGGTGTAATTCCGGAGCTGTCCCGCAGCTGTAAAGGATTTCACGAAAGTGAAACGGTTTTTCTCCATAGCCACTGTCCACTATTGGATGGGAAGGCTGAAAACCGGATCCTGAGCCAGAAGACCTGCCACTTACATTTATTTCACCGGCTTTCGTGGAAAAAAGCTGTCGAAAACATGAAGGATCATAAACGATACTATATCATCAGCTGCTGGCTGGTCTGCCAGGCCACCCTTTGCTGTGCGCAGGAGCCGGATAGCACCAGCGTACTGGACAAGGTGACTGTTACGGGCGCGGGTAAACGAAATAGCTTTTCCGGAAGTGTTCCCTCACAAACCCTCGACCGGCGAACGCTGAACCAGCTGAACGTGTTGTCGGTCGGTGATGCGGCTAAATATTTTTCCGGGGTACTGGTAAAAGATTATGGTGGTGCAGGTGGACTGAAAACAGTTTCTGTCCGCAGCCTGGGCGCATCGCATACCGGGGTATTGTATGATGGCATACCGGTAAGTGATGTGCAGACGGGGCAGACCGACCTTGGACGTTATTCTTCCAACTTTATCCAGTCGCTCGACATCTACCAGGCTAATGGTACCCGTTTGCCTGCCACTGCACGCAGCTTTGCATCGGCATCCCTGTTGTCCATGGTTTCAAAATCATTCCAGCCGTCGACTGCAGCACGCGAATGGTTCGCCGGCCTGCGCCAGGGCTCGTTTGGTTTCTGGCAACCCTATGCAGGACTATCCCTTCCGGCAGGTAAACAGGTTTCCGTTCAACTGAATACCGAGTTCACCCGTTCAAAAGGCAACTACCCCCTGTATATCGAAAATGGGCCACTCTCCTATGCTGCCAAACGGATCAACTCCGGGCTTGACTCCTGGCAGGGCGAGGCAAATGTGCTCAAAGTATTCAATGACAGTTCCACGCTGCAGGTTAAACTATTTAATTATGCGTCCGGACGTGGCTTGCCTGGAAGCATTGCATTGTATACCCAGCGATCGAACCAGCGATTGAGAAACGATGACCAGTTCATGCAGGCCCGCTACCGGAAAGATGATCATAAAGGGCTGTCCATTCTTATAGCCGGCAAATACAATTACAGTTTTACCAGGTATACCGATCCGGATTTCCAGAATAATGCCGGCGGACTGGACAACCGCTATCGGCAACGGGAGTTTTATTTTTCCGCCGCGGTAAGCAAAACGCTCGGCTGGTTTACGGCATCCGTTGCGTCGGATATAGAGTACAATACCCTTCGTTCAAACACTGCCAACTTTGCTTTCCCGAAACGGACCAGTTTATGGAACAATGCCGCAGTGGTGTTTAATAAAGGATTGTGGGAGATAACCGGATCCACCCTGCTGACCACCATCATGGATCAAACGCGGACTGGTGCTACATCGGCAGATCGTAACAAAATCACCCCTTCCCTTTCCGTTGCTTTCCGTCCTGGTTCAAATAGCCCGTTTCTACTCCGTACTTTTTACAAAGAGGTTTACCGGATGCCCACATTCAACGACCTCTATTACATCCTGGTTGGCAACAGCAACCTGCGGCCCGAATTTGCGCGGCAATACAATGCCGGTGCTGTTTATTCGAAGCAGTCCGACGGCGCCATCCGGTCATTGCAGTTCAGTGTCGATGGTTATGTCAACAGCATCCGTGACAAAATCGTTGCCGTACCTGGCCAGAACCTGTTTGTGTGGACGATGCTGAACCTGGGTAAGGTCAACATGAAAGGGGTTGACCTTACCGCCGAAATCAATGGTAAACTGGCAAAGTCTGTCACCTGGTTTGCTCGCATCGCGTATACCTGGCAACAGGCAACGGACCGCACTGACAAGACAGCTGCTTCCTATGGCGACCGCATACCGTACACCCCCGACCACTCCGGGTCCGGACTGCTTTCATTTACCTGGAAACGATGGAATGCGGGCAGCAGCGTGCTGTTCAGCAGTAGCCGCTATAGTAT
>SDZZ01000087.1 GCA_004173255.1 Chitinophagaceae bacterium
GGCGTGGCGGGTAACCCTGCATTGAATAACCGCGCCTATGCGGCAGGCGCTACTGCCACCACCGAGTTGCAGTTTTTCTCGGCCAGCCCGGTGCAGGAGATTAATCTCTATTCAACCATCAGCTCGGTGAGGTCACTGGTGCAGACTATTCCCTATGCGCCGGCTTTCTCAGCGTTTAAAGCGGCTGATACATTGCTGGTACAGTATGTAGTGCCTGCGGTTGCAACCGGCACGTCGATCAAACTGGATTATGAAATCAAAAACCAGAACACGCTTGCGCTGACGAGAACGGCGACGATTAAAGTGCTTTGATATTTTGTTTTACTTTTTTACAAACCGCCCTGCCTGGGCGGTTTTTTTTGGCTTCGGGAAGGAAATGCGGCCAGGTGGTTTGGGTGCAGCGGGAAATAAGAACAGGTGATTTGTGAAGCGGGGTACACGGGCGGGTGGTTTGGGGGCAACGGGCGCCAAGACCAGGTGGTCTGTGCAATGGGATACACGGGAAGGCGGTTTGGGTCAACGGGCAACACGACCAGGTGATTTGTCGTCTGTGGAAAAATTGGCGGGCCGGCAGGTTGGTCACCTGCACAAATTAAACTCGCCGGAAGATGCGGTGGGTGGGCTGGCGTGTTGGCTCGGACAATAATTTGTGCCTTTCCGGCGGTGCCGGAAAGACGGTGTCCAACCTGCCGTCCTGATCGCCATTTTTCCAGGGCCGCCATCTCACCTGGCCGCGTTTCCTGGTGATTGCTTTTGTAGTCCCGGGACCACCTGCCTTTGGAAGCAGTACATGTCATACTCTTATGACCATCACTGCATCGAACCAGCTCCGTTTGTGTCAGCGGCGGTTCCTGAAAAAATCCTTCATCAGCCGTGCGCAGTCTTCCTGAAGCACGCCGGTTAGGAGTTCAGTTTTTGGATGGAAAGGCCAATTAGTGCCGGCGGTTTTTTTGTAGCCGTTTTTTTCGTCCGCTGCACCGTACACGATCCTCGACAGCTTGCCCCAGTAAAGGGCACCTGCACACATCAGGCAGGGTTCTATGGTTACATAAAGCGTTGCTTCGGGCAGGTACTTGCTGCCAAGATGGTTGAAGGCCGAAGTGAGGGCAATCATTTCAGCATGGGCAGTGGGGTCGTTCAGTTTCTCGGTCATGTTCCGGCCACGGGCGATGACCTTATCATTCATGACCACCACCGCGCCGATCGGGATTTCTTCCTCCTCATAAGCCAGCCTGGCTTCTTTCAGGGCCATCGTCATGAAATATTCGTCTGTCATGGCCTGAAATTAATGATTTTCCCCCGGTGGTATTTGACATGATGGCATGATATTTTGATGCATCAGGAGGTAAGTACATTAATCATTAAAAAATCACAGGTATGAGTAAATTATTAATAGGATTTTCGGTGGGTCTGATCACCGGTCTGCTTTTCGCTCCTGCAAAAGGTTCTGAAACCCGCGAATCAATTGCCCGCAAGGGTCGTGATATCAAGGACAAATTCAATGACCTGGTAGATACATTCAGTGACAAGATCGATCAGTTACAAACTGAATCCGAAGTGTACGCAGAACGCGCAGGCGAACATATCCGCGCGGAAATTTAAGGATCCGCAAAATTTAGTCATCCTTACACATAGCAAACTCTTCAAGACACCGGTTCAGGTGTCTTTTTTTATGCGCGGGCAAATTCGGATCAAGCCATGCCCATGGCGGGTTACAAGTATGGCAAAAAAAATGCCCTTGAAAAACAAAGGCATTTTGCCTGCACAGCAGGCTATTGATACAATGTAAAAAAGGCTGGGTTACAGGATCAGGATCAGCAGCAGGATGATGATAATGATAGCACCAACTGACAGGTAAACACCACCTCTCATTGCTTTCGCTTCGCGGTTCATTTCCTTCAGTTCTTTCTTCATCGCTTTCCTTTCCGATTTGCTGAGCGTCGACTTATCAGTTGCCTTGATGACCTCCACCCTGGTTTTGATTTCTTCCAGGCGCGCCGTTTTTTGCTCTTCGGTCATGGTGTTCTCCGTTTTTGCTTTGCCTTTGAACGGATCGATAATCGATGCGTGTGAGGTGATCACGGTAAGTGTCAGGAAAAGACTTAAAAATGCTACGCTCAGTTTTGCTTTCATGATGAATGTTTTTGTATGTTATGAAAATTACAAAAACTTATCCATTAAAGAAAATCCGCTCCTGATGCGGAAACCAGTGTGGCCCTACCGGTTAAGTGGGGCTTAATTTCCTCATTTGCTTCCATGATCCCCCCACCGGTTAGCCAAATGACCTAAATTGCCACAAACGTAAAATGTTATGGATAACCTGCCCAGGCAACTCCAGGCATGCCGGCAACTTTTCAGCACCGGCATAACCAAAAGCTACGAATGGCGCATAGCGCGGCTGCAGCGGCTGAAAGCCGCACTGCTGGCGCATGAAGAAGACATCTACACGGCACTCGCCACAGATCTCAAAAAAGGCAAGGAAGAAGTTTGGGTAACCGAAACAGGATTCGCCCTTACCGAACTGAACAAGACGATCAGCCACCTCAAAAAATGGATGCGGCCAAGAAGGATCCCGACCAACCTGCTCAACCTCCCGTCATCGAGCAGGGTTTATAAAGAACCGCTTGGAACGGTGCTCATCATCGGTCCGTGGAATTACCCGCTGCAACTGCTGCTGACCCCACTGATCGGTGCACTGGCAGCCGGTAATACCGTGGTGGTAAAGCCAAGTGAATTTGCCCCGGCAACGGCGGCTGTTATCAGTTCCATCATCGGCGATGCATTTGACCCGTCCGAAGTGTTATTCGTGGAAGGCGACGGGGCCACCGTCATCCCCTCCATGATGGAGCAGTTTGTGTTCAACCATATTTTTTATACGGGAAGCACTGCCGTTGGGCGCATTATATACCAGGCAGCAGCAAGGGATCTTATACCGGTTACGCTCGAACTCGGTGGTAAAAGTCCATGTATTATTGAAGACGATGCAAACATCGAAGTGGCGGCCAGGCGGATCATGATGACCAAGTTTTCCAACGCGGGGCAAATGTGTGTGGCGCCGGATTACATCCTGGTGCACTCGTCCAGGAAAGAATTATTTATCCGGGAATGTAAAAAAGCGCTGCTGGCATTCTTTGGAGACAATCCGCAGGCAAGCAGCGAGTATGGAAAGATCATCAATGAAAAACAGTTCGACCGGCTTGCAGGGTACCTGTCGCAGGGCACCGCGGTAACAGGCGGCGGGTCCGACCGCGCAAGCCTCTACATTGCACCGACCCTGCTCGACAACGTAAGCCCCGCTTCACCACTAATGAAAGAAGAAATTTTTGGGCCGCTGCTACCCCTGATCAGTTTCGAAGAACGCAGTGAGGCAGAATCCATCATTGCACTGAATCCGGACCCGCTGGCGTTTTACATATTCACCTCCTCGCGTTCGAATGAAAAATACTGGATCAGCCGCATACCGTTTGGAGGGGGTTGTGTGAACAATGCAGCACTGCACCTGACCAATCCTTCCCTGCCATTCGGTGGGCGTGGTGCCAGTGGCATCGGCAAATACCATGGACGTTATTCCTTTGACACCTTCTCGCATGAGAAAGGCGTAATGCGCACCCCAACGTGGCTCGACCCCTCCATCAAATACCCGCCATTCAAAGGCAGGCTCAATCTGTTCAGGAAGTTGATCCGTTAACCGTTAATTTTGAAACATAATTTAACCCGCACATGGACACCAGGCAGAAAATCCTAAAGGCGCTTTATCCGGTGGTCATGTTCATGAGCAAACTAACCGGGAAAAACTTCAAGACCATGGACAACACGGAAAACTCAGTATCAGGCACGTCAATCTACAGCCTGTCGGTGCACCTGAATAACGGGTCGGACCTGCGCCTCGAAACTTTACAGGGCAAAAAAATCCTGCTGGTCAATACAGCCAGCAATTGCGGATATACCGGCCAGTACGATGAATTGCAAAAACTGTATGAACGGTTTAAGGATAAACTCGAAATCATTGCTTTCCCGGCAAATGATTTTAAAGAACAGGAAAAAGGATCCGATGAAGAGATTGCCGAGTTCTGCAAAGTGAATTACGGGGTTACATTCCCCCTTGCAAAAAAAAGTACAGTGGTTCGCACGGGTCAGCAGAATGAGATTTTCAAGTGGCTGAGCACACCGGCACTCAACGGCTGGAATGAACAGGAACCGACCTGGAATTTTTCCAAATACCTGATCGACGAAAAAGGAATCCTCGTAAAATATTTTGATCCCGGCGTATCGCCACTGGCCAGCGAAGTAGTGGCCGCAGTCACTGAAACGGGTTCCGGGCGATGAACTGGCTGATGCTGATAATAGCTGGCTTATTCGAAGTGGGCTTTGCCACCTGCCTCGGCAAGGCACGTGAAAGTGGTTCACAGGCTGCCTGGTGGATGACCGGATTTTTTGTTTGTCTCAGCATCAGTATGCTGCTGCTGTACAAAGCTTCCCTGAGCATTCCGATCGGTACCGCGTATGCAGTGTGGACGGGTATCGGAGCCGTCGGCAGCGTGATAGTCGGCATCCTTGTATTTAAAGAGCCGTCTACTTTCTGGAGGTTGTTTTTCCTGTTTACACTGATTGGATCCATCGTTGGACTAAAAGCAGTGTCAGCCCATTAATCCCCGCTGCGTCATGGAAGATTGTGGCATTAATCTATTACACCCATTTTTTTCATCAGGAAGGAGGCACTTAGTCTCGAGCACACACCGGGTTTCAGTTTGTAATCAAACACCAGCTCATCATTGATAATCTCCGATTCAAAACACTGGTTGCCGATATAACCAGTGTACACCTGTTTGAGGTTGGATACCGTCAGGTCATGCGTGGCAATAATACCCATGGCTTTTGCCCCCACCAGCTTATTGATCAGCCCGATGGTACCATTGTGTTTATCATTGCTGTTGGTGCCGCGCAGTATTTCATCAAGGATCACAAAGGTTTTTTTCCCTTCCTGCAATTCTTCGATGATCGCCTTTAGCCGTTTCAGTTCGGCATAGAAAAAGGATTCGCTGTCCTGCAACGAATCAGTAATCCGCATACTCACGTGAACGCTGTATGGATAAAAAGTGAAGGCTGATGCACAAACCCTGCTACCGGACCGGGCCAGCACCAGGTTGATACCAAGTGTGCGTAAAAAGGTGCTCTTGCCCGACATATTCGAACCGGTAAGTATTACGAAACGCTCGTCATCAAAAGAGATACTGTTGTAAATGCGTTTTGTTTCCGGTATAAGTGGATGGCCCATCACAGCGGTGTGCAGTGTTTCCGTTTCCGAGGCGACCGGGATGCAGAAGCCAGGGTTATTAAACGAGAGGTTCGCCAGGCTGTTGAGCGCTTCCACTTCACCAAGCAGGCCGAGCCATCCGTATACCTTATTCCCCTCTTCCTTTTTCCATTTTTCGAGGAAGAATAATACATGCACATGGAAAATAAATAACCCATTCAGCAGCATGCTGACAACCAGATTGACAATCGTTTCAAGGTAGTTGAACAGGGATGCCAGTTGCTGCAGGGAGGCAGACGCTGTCTTGCCTTTGGTTTCAAGGTCGGCCTGTAACTTTTTCAGCAGCGGCGAAGTAAAGGCTGCTTCTTCCAGCTGTTTAAGTTGTCCGGCATACTGCTGCAGTATATTATTTACGGAGGTGGACACGGAAAGGTGACGGCTGATTTTACCAGCAAACAAAGCGGTCACTACAAGGTTAACGACAAAAAGCGCATAAAAATTACTGAGCGAGTTTTCGTTTTCTGTAAAAAGGTAATGGACCAGGGAACCGATGGTGGCCAGCGGGAACAGCAGGAGCACCAGGTAAAGGGGCTTGCTGGTAAACGAAGGTGGCGCCTTGAGCCAGGAGTCGAGTTGCTTCATTTCACGCGTGCGGGTATCGAGCAACAGTCCGTGCGCCTGCAGGTGTTGCCTGAATTCAAGATGGCTTTTTAATTCCTCTACTGCCAGCTGCCGTTCAGTGATAGCGGACGTGTCGGGCGCCAGCAGCGCATTGGCCAGTGCCTGTTTACCAAACGACGTACTGCACCGGTTGAGGTATGGGAAGAGGCCGCTGTCGCCGAAAAGGTCAAGGTCATAGGAATAGTTATGGTGCGGATCGGTATATTCTTTTCCCGTTGCATAGGGTGATGCGCCGGTCTCAAGAAAACGGAGTTCATCCCGGTTGATCTTTACCAGTGCCTGGTAAAAACTGGTCTTCCGTTGAAGCCGGTCATACAGCCGGATCAGGTAAAGGAAACCAGCCAGTAATAAAAGTGTGCAGATGATGAGTACATTGTTACCTGTCACAAACGATCGGTAACCGAGATAGATAAAAAGAACAAAGAGTGCCAGCCGGAAAAAGCTCAGCCAGCCCAGTTGTGTCTTCAGCTTGCCGGCCTGTGCCTGGTATTCAGTTGCCAGCCGCTTGTATACGGAAGGAGCGTTTTCCGGATTGTTCATTGGTTGTGATTAGTCTACCGGGCATTTTTCGTGGTAGTTGATCAGTTCGATCGGTGTTTTTTCAAAACTGTACCCCTGGTAATTAACTACAATTTCGTCCAGCACCGCGTTGATCTCTTCTTCGGTGTTCAGCGTTACCAGGCGGCCGCGATATTCTTTGATGTTCGGCAGACCTTTGAGGTAGTTGGCATAATGGCGGCGCATTTCAAAAATGCCTACAATCGGCCCTTTCCATTCCACGCTTTTATGCAGGTGTTTGCGGGCAACGGCAACACGTTCCTCTACGCTGGGCGATTTGAGGTGTTCGCCGGTGGCCACAAAATGTTTGATCTCATTGAAGACCCACGGATAACCGATGGCCGCGCGGCCGATCATGATGCCGTCCACCCCATACCTGTTTTTATACTCAACGGCCTTTTCGGGTGAGTCGATATCGCCATTTCCGAAGATCGGGATTTTAATGCGGGGGTTGTTCTTGACTTTACCGATGAGTGTCCAGTCGGCCGAGCCTTTATACATCTGCGTCCTGGTGCGTCCGTGGATAGCCAGCGCCTGGATGCCTACGTCCTGCAGCCGTTCGGCTACTTCTTCGATGTTGCGGGTATTGTCATCCCAGCCCAGCCGGGTTTTAACCGTAACCGGCAGGCTGGTCGATTTAACCACTGCCGAAGTAAGGCGAACCATCAGGTCCACATCTTTGAGGACACCGGCGCCTGCACCTTTCAGCGCCACTTTTTTAACCGGGCAGCCGAAGTTGATATCCAGCAGGTCGGGGTTGGTCACCTCTACAATTTTTGCGGCAAGGGACAGGCTTTCTTCGTCGCCCCCAAAAATCTGGATGCCCACAGGTCGCTCATAATCAAAGATGTCGAGTTTTTTCCGGCTCTTGATTGCGTCGCGGATGAGTCCTTCGGACGAGATGAACTCCGTGTACATGAGATCGGCCCCGTTGTCTTTACACACGGCGCGGAACGGCGGGTCACTCACGTCCTCCATGGGAGCGAGCAGTAACGGGAATTCCGGGAGTTCAATTTTACCTATCCTGACCATATATCTCAATAATTTGTAGCACTTTTCATTCTCCTTATCTTGCAGCCTGCAAATTTACAGCATAATCGCGGAAATCTATGTACGACAACGATTCTAAGGGTTTTTCATACACCGGTGCTTTCTTTATGCTGATTGCGTTTACGGTGGCCGGCCTGATCGCTGCATCACTGCTCAGTGTACCGATCTGGCAATTGCTGACCGGCCGCCCGTTTTCCGAAATGCAGGCAGGTATGCTGGATCCGGCTAACAGCGATGTGATGAAACTGATGCAGGCAGTGACCGCCATTGTCGGGTTCCTGCTGCCCACTATTGCCACTGCCGCGTTGATACATAAAAAGCCCTTGTCCCTGCTGGGTTTCCGGGGAAGGATCACCGCACAGCAGGCCGGTCTGGCCATCCTCATCATCGTTGCTGCCTTATTTTTTTCATCGTCACTTTCCCAGCTGACCAGGCTGATTCCGATACCGTCCGAGTGGGCTGTGCTTTTTGAAAAAATGGAAGCGGACTATACCCGGCAGGTAAGTGCTATCGTTTCCCTGAAATCTTTTGGCGATTATCTTATTGCCCTGGTGGTGATGGCCTTCCTTCCGGCACTTTGTGAGGAAGCGGTGTTCCGGGGCGGACTGCAGAATTTCCTGACGCGGGGCATGGGTTCGCCATGGCTGGCGATCATTGTGGTGAGCGTGCTGTTCAGCCTGGCCCACGTTTCTTTTTACGGTTTCCTGTCGCGGTTTATGCTGGGCATGGTGCTTGGTGCGCTGTATCATTACTCCGGCAGGCTGTGGCTTTCGATCCTGGCCCATTTTATAAACAATGCCATTGCACTGACTGCCCTGTACATTTATACAAAACAAGGGCAAACCATGGAACAGGCAATGACCGATGGTCCGGCAAACCTCTGGGGTTTGCTGGCTATTCCTGTGCTGGTGTTGCTGATCATCAGTTACCGCCGGGCTTCCATGAAAAAACTTGCCAGGCCGTACTGACCTGGGGTTGTACCGATATACATAAAATTCTAGAGAGCTTATGGCATTTCACTGGCCTACATTCCGTACACGGGCGCTAACCGCGATTGTTTTTGCAGCCGTCATGCTGTTTGGCCTGTTGTGGAATCAATGGAGTTTTTTCCTGCTGTTTACCGTGATCCATTTTGGTTGCTGGTGGGAATACCTGCAACTAATGGAAAAGATTTACCAGGTAAAATACCATGTGTATTCAAAGCTGGGTTACATGCTGCTCGGGTACGGTCTGTTCCTCTGGTTCTGTGGTCCATATTATGCGCTGGCGGGTTATTGGCTGAGGGGAAACTTTTCATTACCTGTTTCACTTGCCGGGTTCGTGATGCTGGTGGCCGGGATTTTTATGTCCGGTAAAGTAACCCTCCGGTCTTTTGCCGCTGGGGCGCTGGGTATTTTTTATATTTCCCTTTCATGGGGTCTGATGATGGACCTGTACCAGCAGGTGATGAATATAAACTTCAGGGATACCACTTTTTCCATTGCGCGGATTTTCCTGCCCTTCCTGGTGGTTTGCGGTATCTGGATCAATGATACCATGGCCTATATTGTCGGGTCGTTTATCGGGCGGAGACCGCTATCGTCCATTTCACCAAAAAAAACCTGGGAAGGAACTATAGGCGGGATCGTGCTTGCGGTTGGTCTTCTTGGCTGGCTGTACCCGCTGGCCAGCTTTGGCTCGGTGCCCACCGAACTTGCCATCCTGGTGATGATCATTACGCTGATCACCGCTGTGGCAGGCACCTTCGGTGACCTGCTGGAGTCCAAACTGAAACGGCTTGCAGGCGTCAAAGACAGTGGCAGTATTATGCCTGGGCATGGTGGATTTATGGACCGGTTCGATTCCCTGCTCATTGCTGTGCCGTTTGTATGGCTGTTCCTGCATTTTTTCCTTGAAAAAACGCTGAACCTGCTGGTGAAGTAACTGCCACGCTGCTTTACATTTCCGGACGACTGCCTGTAGCCCAGGATGCTGTATAATCTTCGGTTTGAGATGTGGCCAGATTGGGTCAGGTTTACTTACCGATCCTTGTGTATATTTGCGGCTCAAATTCACGTTATGACGATACATAAAGAAGGTACTAAAACCATTGCCTGGACAGTTATCCTGTTTGTGGTCATCAGCCTGCTGTCATTTTACTTCCTGAGTTTTGACTACCCTGTCATCTCCGGGATCATTGTGATTGCTGCGCTGGGTCTCCTTCTTTTTATCATTTCATTTTTCCGGATCCCCAACCGTACACTCACCATTGATGAAAACTCCATTGTTGCCCCGGCCGATGGCACAGTGGTCGTGATCGAGGAGGTGCAGGCCGACGAATATTTCACCGATCGCCGCATCCAGGTGTCAATTTTCATGAGCCCGCTTAACGTACACGTGAACCGCAACCCGGTTACCGGTGAGGTCGCTTACAGCCAGTACCATAAAGGCAAGTACCTGGTGGCGTGGCATCCGAAATCATCAACAGAAAACGAACGCCATACAATCGTGTACCGTAAAAACGGAAGGGAAATCCTTACCAAACAAATTGCGGGTGCACTTGCGAAAAGGATTGTCAATTACCTCAAGGCCGGCCAGCCAGTGAAGCAGGGTGAGGAAATGGGCTTTATTAAATTTGGGTCAAGGGTGGATTTACTGTTGCCACTCGATGCCAAAATCCACTGCAAGATCGGTGACAAGCCAAAAGGCGGGGTTACGGTTATTGCAAGCTGGTAAGCAGCGTTGTCGGCAGCCCAGCCTTGTCATCCTGGAGGGATCTTATTGTTCCACGGCGAATCAGCATCGTTGTCGGCATCCCAGCGTTGTCATCCCGTAGGGATCTCATTGTTGCACGGCGAATCAGCATCGTTGCCGGCAGTCCAGCCTTGTCATCCCGCAGGGATCTCATGGTGCCACGGGGAATCAGCATCGTTGCCGGCAGCCCAGCCTTGTCATCCCGTAGGGATCTCATTGTTCCACGGCCAAGGCAAACTTTGCCGACTCAGAAAATTTCTTCCAGTTGTTGCAGGTGGGTAACGGTATAAGTAGATTTTACATCCGTCGTTATGTTGGTGTGATTTACAAATACCTGGTCCATACCGGCATTGATCGCCCCCTGGATATCCACTTCCGGTGTATCGCCGATCATGATGCTGGAACCTGCGCTGGCATTGGTTTTCCGGAAGGCGTATTCAAAAATTTCCTTGTTAGGCTTGAGGCTATTGGATCCTTCCGAAGTAATGACCTCACCAAAGAATGTATCGAGTCCTGAATTTTTCAGTTTGCTGTGCTGCACTTTTTCAAACCCGTTTGTGATGAGGTGCAGTTCGTAATTTTTATCCGCCAGATAGGTTAATATTTCGCGCGTATGGGGGAACAGGATGTTGCGTGTTGGCAGCAGTTCGATGAACTGGGCACTCATTTGCCTGGTAAGCGCTTCATCGGCAATTTTAAAATCGAGCAGCGATAACCACATGCGTTTTGTGCGAAGATCTTCCTGTTTAATAAAACCTTTGCGGTACCGTTCCCATAACCGTTCGTTATGCGCCAGGTAGTTTATATAAAAACGCTCAAAATCATCCACGCCCCGTGACCGCAACTGCAGGTCGTCGTATAATGCCTGCAGGGTGATACGCGCATTGGCTTCAAAGTCCCAGAGAGTGTGGTCGAGATCGAAAAAAAGGTGACGGTATTTCATCTGTGCTGCTGATTACAGATTTCGTGGTGAAGGGGTATCTGATTAATTTGCAATCTACACTCTATAATCTGGTTTTTTATGAATATAGTTATCACCGGTGCAACAAAGGGAATCGGAAAGGCAATAGCAGAAGCATTTGCGGAAGACAAGCAGGGTCATACTTTTTACCTGTGTGCAAGGAATGAAACTTCCCTGCAGGTGATCGGGAAAGAACTGCAGGGGCGTTTTCCGCGGACCAATATTTTTACCAGGGTCTGTGATATGAGCGAGCGTGAATCGGTAGCTGCATTCGCAGCGTGGATCCTTCAAGCGGCAGACAAAATTGATGTGCTGGTCAACAATGCCGGTATTTTTATACCCGGCAGTGTTGAACAGGAGGAAGAAGGGTCACTGGAAAAAATGATGGCGGTGAACCTGTTTGGCAGTTATCACCTGACGCGTGCCCTGATACCGGTGATGAAAAAAAATAACTCCGGCCACATCTTCAATATCTGTTCAATAGCCTCCCTAAAAGCATACAGTAACGGCGGCGCGTACAGCATCAGCAAATTTGCCTTTTATGGTTTCAGCCAGAACCTGCGGGAGGAAATGAAACCTTATGGTATCAAGGTTACCTCGGTACTGCCGGGTGCTGTACTGACCGATTCCTGGAGCGGATTCGATAACAGCAGTAAACGGATCATGGAAGCGTCGGATATAGCAAAACTGGTGTATGCCGCCTCGTTCCTTTCACCCCAGGCCTGTGTGGAGGAAATCCTGGTTCGGCCGCAGCTGGGCGATTTGTAAAACCATTAAACAGCATTTTCTTCCTGTTATCTATTTTAACGTGATGTTTGCCCGGCCTTCTCTATTTTTAAGGTGATGAAAAAGTGGATGGTCATACCGATGCTGGTCCTGGCAATGCAGGTAGCTGCCCAGGATGCCATGCGTATCCTGGTGACCCAGGGTCCGGTAGCCACAGGTGAGTCATTCCAGGTACAGTACGTGCTCGGCGAACTGGAAGAGTCGGATGAATTTTTCCCGCCTGATTTCAAAGGCTTCCGCGTGGTAAACGGGCCGCAGTTCTACAAGGGGCAGACCTACGGGGCCGACGGCACCCTGACCCAGATCAGGAATGTAGTGTATACGCTCGTTGCCCTTAAACCCGGTCAGTACACGGTTCCCGGGGCATCAGCAAGGGTAAACGGTAAAATAGTAAAAAGTAAAGGATCAGTTATCCAGGTAGTCAACCGGCAGCCTCAACAACCGCAGCAGCGGATGCTGGATGATTATTACCTGAAAGCCGGGGAAGATCCTTACCAGAAAATCCGAAACAACCTGTTTGTCAAAGTGGAGGTAAATAAACGGAGTTGTTATGTAGGGCAACCGGTCACTGCTGTTTTTAAATTATATTCTACCCTTGAATCACGATCCGATATTGTAAAAAACCCCGGGCTGTATGGATTTACTGTACAGGACATGATCGGGCTGCGGGAAAACCGTGTGGAAATTGAAACCATCAACGGAAAAAAATTTGATGTGCATACCATCCGCAAGGTGCAGATGTACCCGTTGCGGGCGGGTACCTACCAGGTGGATCCGATGGAAGTGCGCAACCGGGTGGAATTTTATAAAGCAGTGGTTCCCGGTAAAACAGAACCTGAGCAAACCATCCGCGAGGGTGTGATCGAAACCGACGACTTCCGTTCGCTCATCAATACCGTGGTGTATGAAAGCAGCATGAGTACCGAAGCGGTAAACATTACGGTGAAGCCCGTGCCTGAAACGGCCCGGCCCGACAGCTTCAACGG
>SDZZ01000517.1 GCA_004173255.1 Chitinophagaceae bacterium
CGTGCCGGCCATCATTTACGATATTGTCCTTTACTGGAAAAGTCTGCCGGATGTGGCTGTGAATCGGGCGAAGGAGCTTTTGGGGAAGTTGCCGGTCATTGGCTCCATGACTGGAGGACTGAGGGGGGCGAAAGCGGGCGCGATGCCGTGAATTGAAGTCAAAGGGATAAAAGCCGGCCCGCATTCTGAGATTGTAGCATGCCAAAGAACTGAACTGCATAAAATGCCATAACGGGCTTATGTTGTTCGCCCTAATTCACTTCCGGAATGAAATTCCGTCAACGGGGAAATCCTCCCCGCATTTCGGGGTGTTTTTGATAATTAGTATAATTCATTTAAGATAATGGCGGAATATGGGGTGCATTCTCCCGGCTTCTGGCGGCGGGCATATAGCTGGGATTTGCGGCCCTGCTTTATCCTGTGACCTGCCTGCTCATCACGCCTGGAACGCAGGCCAAATCCTTGCTCTCGACCGCCCCGCATAAATCGCTTGGCCTGTGGTCCTACTCGATTTATATGCTTCACAAGCGGGTGATGTGGGGTTTCATCATGATTTATGGCAACCGGCTGGATGGCAGTATCCCGATCAAAATGAGCATCATTATCGTAACGCTTCTGCTTTCAGCGGTCAGGTATGAATTCATTAAGAAGCGGGATGGAAAAAAGATCAATCAGCTCCTGGGCTCAGCCCGCGGCTGATCCGTGGTCGATGGGCTGATGAAAATCGGCCTAAATTCAAAATATATTCTTGATGAAGATCACGGTTTCAGTCGCAGGCAAGTTCCACGCTTTTTATCTGGCTTCCCAGCTTCAAAAAAGAGGACATCTGCACCGGCTGATCACGACCTATCCTAAATTCGAGGTTGCCAAGTACGGCATCGATAAAAACAAAATCACCTCATTTTGGTATCTGGAGGCTTTTGCCCGGACCTCCCACGCCCTGCGGATGCCGCGTCATTTTGGCAATATTGCCAAAAAGAAGGGATTTTTAGGCCTGTCGGCCGCTCTGCTCCCACGGGACACAGACTTGTTCGTCGGCTGGTCCGGGGGGGCGCTCAAGGGCATTCGGCGAGCCAAAAGCCTTGGTATCAAAACGTTGGTGGTGAGGGGTTCGACCCATATTCTTCACCAGCGGGATGTGCTCAGGAGTGAGTATGAAAAATTGGGGCTGCGCCCCCAACTTCCCCCTCAGAGCGCCATTGATATAGAGCAGGCGGAGTATGGGGAGGCGGATTATATCTATAATCAGACTGATTTCGTCAAGAAGACCTTCGTGCAGAAGGGTGTTCCTGCGGAGAAAATCCTGGTGACACCGACAGGGGTGAACCTAGAGCACTTTTTTCCGGTCCCAAAGGAGGATAGCAAATTCCGCATCATTTACTGTGGAGGACTCAGTGTCCGTAAAGGTATCCATTATCTGTTGGAGGCCTACCGTGAACTGAAACTCCCCAATTCCGAACTGTGGCTGATCGGCGGGGAGACGGCGGACACTCCTTTCATCCTGAACAACTATTCTTCTCCCGGGGTGATCTGCAAAGGCGTGCATCCGGAGCGGGACCTGCACAAGCTGTACTCGCAGGGTTCAATTTTCTGCTGTCCATCGCTGGAAGAGGGATTGGCCATGGTGCAGGCGCAGGGCATGGCATGCGGCCTGCCGCTGATCTGCACAGACGCCTCCGGCGGAGGTGAATTATTGAGAAACGGAGGGGGTGGGATCTGCATTCCGGCAGGCTCCACAGAGGCGATCAAAAACGTGATTCTACAGCTTTATGAGAATTCAAAGCTTCGGGAAGAAATGGGGAAAGCGGCCCGGGAAACAATTTCCACTGGATTCACTTGGGATCACTACGGGGATCGCATTTGCGCCATTTATGAAAAAATTCTTGGTGCATAGGATTTTTAAAATAGGCTTTCCGCCGGAAATAGCAGATTACCAGTAACCTCCAAAGTGCATGATACCTCGCCTTGAATCTCCCCGGATGCAGGAATCGCTGCTGGAAAGCGACCCTTGGCGCTTTACTAGGCGGTTGATCGGCGTCACGGCGCTGTTGGCCGCATTGGTGCAGGTGATTCTTTCACCCGACATGCTGACGCTGGCATGCTTAGGACTCTGCCTAGCGGGCATCTTTTTGTTCGCATTGCAGTTTAAACAAGTAAAATTCCGGACAAATCCATTCTCCATGTTGATGCTGCTGGGACTGGGGGCCACCTATTTTTACCTGCCACTTATTTTCACCACTCTGGAATTCAATCCACTGCATAACAAGTTGACGATTCCAGTTGAGGACTTTAGTGCCGTCCTTGTCCTTTATATATGCTTAATTATAATGCAACGGTTTTGCGCTTGGTTTTCACTGGCGTGCAGTCTCCGTCGAGGTTTCAGTCATCGAGTGCTTAAGCCTTTGGGCTTCTTCTCCACGCCCTCAGAGCTGCAGCTATGGATGATGGGTTTGATGGGTGTGAGCAGCTTTGCAGTGGTAAAAAGCGGAGCATTGTCGGAGGATGCAGGGCCACTCTTACAATTTTTCCACGCATTCCGCATTTTTACTTTTGCGCCGTACCTGCTCTTAGTTCCCCAAATGATTGGAGCAGCGGGCCAAATCAAAAAAAGTGCCAATGTTTTGATTATTTTCACTGCTGTGCTTTTTTGTTTTGGCATGGCTACCGGATCTCGGGCCTATACTCTGATAGGGCTGGTAACCGCAGCGTGCTCTTATTGGCTGGGAGTGTGGGCAGGTGTGATTCCTGGGCCTCGTATCAAATTCAAGCACGTTGCACTGGTTGGCATAGGAGTGTTTTTAATGACCGGTCCTTTGGCAGTGGCCTTTACTGCGGCGCAGGCTGCAGCCTCAGGCAAGGGACGGGACCGCAGTCTTAGTGAGGCGTTTTCAGATTTTGTGGAGGCCTTCTCCACCAAGGACATT
>SDZZ01000518.1 GCA_004173255.1 Chitinophagaceae bacterium
GTCAAACGGCTGGCGTTTTGCACCGGTCGAGGGAATGGCCACATTTCCGAGCAGGAAAAAACCCATCAGTTTGTCTTCCGGACCCAGGTTGAAGTACTCTTTTGCCTTCTCACGGGAGGTCACGCCACCGGAAGTCCAGTACCCGCCCAGCCCATAAGCGGTCACACCGAGGTATATATTCTGCACCGCGGCGCCCATGGCCGCAATGTCTTCCCACTCCGGGATATTCTTGTTGGGCGTTTTCTTCATACAAAGCGCAATCACATGCGAAGCCTGTAATGGCTGCTTCTGCAACTTTGCGTAAGTGGCTTCCTTGAAATTATCGGGTGTAGTTTCTTTATATAGTTCGCTCTGCCAGGTTGAAAGTGTTTTCAGCCCCTCGCCGGAAAAAATGGTGAAATGCCATGGCTCCGCCTTCCCGTGGTTGGGCGCCCACAGGGCATTGGTTACAATTTCCTGCACAATTGCGTCATCCACCGGACTGCCTTCGGCAAACTGGTCGGGAAAAGTGGAACGGCGATTCCTGGCTAACTCGTTAAATGACTCGGGACTCATGTGTATAATTTTTTGCGAAATTAAAGAGGTTCACGCACAAACCGGATCCTTTCTTGACGGGGAAACAACAGGCCTTTGTATTGACGCGTCTTCACGCAGGGATATAAAACCGGCGGCCGGAAAAATTAAAAGGTGTACCGGTATGCGATACACCTTCTTTACAGTTTTCAGTGCCGTCCCGTGAGCGGGATCGCACCATGATCCACATTATAGAAATCGTTGCTCCGGGGAATTACACCGGAAAGATTTTAGTCGACTGAAAAAAGTTTCAGTAACGCGAGCGACTGCAATTCATTGTCAGCAGTCTCCAGCATCACAACAAACTCATCCAGCTCACGCTTGCTGAGCAGGAGTTTCATGCCTTCGCAGGGTGTTGGTATCAGGATACAGCGAAGGCCACTGCTGATTGCCGGGTCCTGTTCATCACGGATGCGGACCAGCCATGACCTGAAAGCATCAAAGTCTTCCTGGCTGAAGGTGATCACCATATTGCCATAGCCAAGCTGGATCTTTTCACATTCATTACAACGCACTGCATAGCCAAGGCTGTCATCATGGTATAAAGTCTGGTAATGGCACATATCCTGAAACATTTAAAGTAAAGATGCATCATCGCAAAACGAAGCGGTTACGATATCGGTAACACCATTTACGAAGGCCGGAATCTGATGGTGGCCTGACAGTTTCCCGATGCCGTTTTTTCTATTTTCCCCAGCCAGAAAACGATTGAAAAAGGCAAAAAAACTTCTTAACACTCTGTGCAGAATTACCAGGCGGTTTTACCTCTCTTTCCAACTAAATTCGTCGACAGTTCTTACAAAATGTTTTGTTACGGAGAAGATGAGGCTTCTTTAACGGTTTGATCTACAGGCGTCTGCCTTCAAGACCGGGAAGGAAGCACAAGAATGACCCTGAAGACCTGCCGATAACCACATTGTTTTGAACTTTCCCTGATTTTTTAGGTAGTGGCAAGATTGACAACCGATAAACTTTATAACAAAAAAAGTTAACGGGTTTTCCATCTCTGTCCCTTCCCGATTTTATAATGGCAGAAAATTGTTTGTATGCGGCAGGAAGAAGAATTGCTTTTAAAGGAGAACAAAGACCGGTTTGTGATTTTACCGATCAATTATCCCAAGATCTGGGAACAGTACAAGAGGCATGAAGCAAGTTTCTGGACGGCTGAAGAAATTGACCTGAGTTCGGATGCGAAAGACTGGGCAGGAATGAATGACGGTGAGCGCCACTTCATTTCACATGTGCTGGCTTTTTTCGCCGCCAGCGATGGCATTGTGAATGAAAACCTGGCGGTAAACTTCATGAGCGAGGTGCAGTTGCCGGAAGCCCGTTGTTTTTATGGTTTCCAGATTATGATGGAAAATATCCACTCAGAAACCTATGCGTTGCTGATCGATACCTATATCAAGGATCCGAAAGAGAAGGACCGCCTGTTCCACGCCATCGATACCATTCCTGCCGTGAAGAAAAAGGCAGACTGGGCCCTTCGCTGGATCGAGAACGGATCATTTGCCGAAAGGCTGGTGGCATTTGCGGCTGTTGAAGGTATTTTCTTCAGCGGCAGTTTCTGCTCTATATTCTGGTTGAAAAAACGCGGACTCATGCCGGGCCTTACTTTCAGCAACGAGCTGATCAGCCGCGACGAGGGCCTGCATTGCGAATTTGCCTGCCTGCTGTACAGCATGCTGTCAAACAAACTGCCAAAAGAAGAGGTGGCAGCCATCATTGGAAATGCAGTAGAGATTGAAAAAGAATTTATCACCGAGGCATTACCGGTTAAACTGATCGGTATGAATGCCGACCTGATGAAACAATACATCGAGTTTGTGGCGGATCGCTGGCTGAGTGAGCTTGGCTGTGACAAGATGTTTAACGCTACCAACCCGTTTGACTTTATGGAGATGATCTCCCTGGAAGGCAAAACCAACTTCTTCGAAAAGAGGGTGGGCGACTACCAGAAGTCAGGTGTGCTTGGCGGTGGCAAGGACGACCAGTCCTTCTCCACTGAAGAAGATTTTTAGAATTTCCGTTGAAAGGAGGATTGGTACCTGAAAGAAATTCACGCTGGTTTGACTTTTGACTTAACCCATATAAATTTCCGTTGTTATGTTCGTGATTAAAAGAAACAATAAAAAAGAGAGTGTCAAGTTCGACAAGATCACTGCCCGCATTGAAAAATTATGCTATGGGCTCGACAGGCGTTTTGTGAACTCGATCGATGTTGCCAAAAAAGTAATTGAGGGTTTGTATGATGGAGTTACCACCACCGAGCTCGACAACCTTGCAGCAGAAACAGCTGCTTCACTGACGGTGAAACACCCGGAATATGCGCT
>SDZZ01000088.1 GCA_004173255.1 Chitinophagaceae bacterium
TTTCTATAGCTTCTCCGGTGCATGGGATGTGGCAAAGGAAGGATTCTTTGCAGGTGCCACAAAAGTATTCAGCTCACTGAAACTCCGTGCCAGCTATGGTAAGGTGGGTAATATCGGTGGCATCGGTGACTTTGAATCTTATTCGTTCTTTTCGCCCGGCCAGTATAATGGTGGTGCCACACTTGGTTTCAGCCAGGCTGGTAACAATCGCTTAACCTGGGAAACCAGCAAGAAACTGGATGTGGGTTTCACCTTCGGCTTGTTCAATGACCTCATCACCGGTGAATTCACCTATTACAACAATGATATTGATGACCTGTTGCTGAGTGTGCCGAACTCACTTTCTACCGGGTTGCCAAACCGGATTTTCCAGAACGTAGGTACCATGTTCAATAAGGGAACGGAGATTACGCTGAATTCCACCCCAATCAAAAACAAGGATTTCCAGTGGACCACTTCATTTAACCTGGCCTATAACAAGAACAGGGTGACCAGCCTGGTGCCGGGGGTCGACTTCATCACTACTGCCACCTCACTTGAAACACCAAGTATCACTACGCTGAATAAACCGGTAGGGTACCTGTATGTGGTGGAATCACGCGGTGTTGATGCAGCAACCGGCCGTCGCGTTTTTGTAAACGCAGCTGGCCGCGAAATCCTGTATGATCACAGTGCGGCTGTGGCAAACAGGTGGACGTACAGGGACAACGGACAGGTAGCACCTGCCATCAATCCGGGGCTGGACCAGAAGGCGTATAAAAACACCAACCCCAAGTTTGTTGGTGGCTTTGACAATACGTTCCGGTACAAAAGTTTTGAGCTGAATGCACTCATTACGTTCCAGGCCGGATTCTATGTATATAATGGTACACGTGCAAGCGTGCTTGACCAGCGTTTCTGGAACAGCACTAAAACGGTACTCAACCGCTGGCAGAAACCAGGTGATGTGACCAACATCCCACGCCTTGTGTATGCCGATAATACCTCAAACGGATCGGCGTTCCCGATTTCTGAAAATGCACAGAAAGGCGATTTCGCCAAACTGAGGAATATGACCCTGTCCTACAGCCTGCCTTCCCAGCTGCTGGCCAGGGCAAGTATTAGTTCGATGCGTGTTTATTTCAGTGCACAGAACCTTGCTATCATAACAGATTACGAAGGTCCTGACCCTGAAGTGTCCTCCAACGGTAATGGTAATACCAACCAGGGGGTTGACCGTAACACAGTTGCCAACGGCCGTGTACTCACGATCGGTGTCAACATCGGATTATAAGTTTTGCATTATTAAAAAAATTACAATGAAAACAAGAAAATACTTCTCTTACGTGGTGGCGGCATCATTGATGCTTTCCCTTAATTCATGCGTGAAGGACGAATACCTGAACCCGATCTCCGACACAGGGTTGTCCGATGCATCGGCCTTTGATACCAAAGACCGGATCATCAACCAGGTGACCGGAATTTACAGTTCGCTCAAAAGTGGCAACCTGTATGGCAGCCGCGTGCAGATCTATAATGATGTGAAAGCTGAAAACTTCCTTTCCAATGACCCCAACCGTGTAACGGCAAGGGCTGCATGGGAATGGTCGGAACTATCGGGCGACAATGAAGTGAACAATACCTGGAGCGCTGCCTATACCACCATCAACCGGGTCAATATTTTCCTCGAAGGGATGGCTGCCAAGGGTGATGCCATCGCGGGAGCCGACGCTGCAAAGCTGAATGCTGAAGCAAGGTTCTGCCGTGCAGTTGCATACTATACACTGCTGCAGTTCTATGCCCGTCCTTACTGGGACGGTGCAGGCAGTAAACCCGGTGTTCCGTTAAGGCTTACTGCAATCAAGGGTGGTGGATTCAATGATATTGCCAGGAGCCCGGTATCGGCTGTTTACGCCCAGATCCTGGATGACCTGAACTTTGCTGAAACCAACCTGGCGCAGACCAATGGTTCTGCTGTACTGAATACCACGCGTGCCCACCGCAATACCGCTATTGCCATGAAAGTGCGTACGTATATGAGTATGCAGAAATATCCGGAAGCAATTTCGGAGGCAAATAAAATTGTGTCCCCTTCGGCCCCGTTTACGGCAACATCGGGTGTTGCGCATGCACTGGCCCCGAACATAGCAACGGTGTTCACCTCCTATACAACAACAGAATCCATTCTGTCGTTCCCTTTTACCACTACCGATCCTCCCGCAGGCCAGAGCCAGCTCGGCGGATATTACATGCCTCTTGGGGTAGGTGGTGCTTCAGGTATTTTTTACCTGAATCCAGCCGGTGTGATTGCTGATCCGAACTGGACAGTGGACGACAAGCGTCGGAGTTTCATCCTGGTGAATGCCGGCAAAAGCTGGTTGTCCAAATACGCAGCTGCCGGTCCGTTCCTTGACTGGGCGCCATTCCTGAGGTATTCGGATATCCTGCTGTTACTTGCGGAAGCCACGGCCCGCACAGGTGCATCGGTGGATGCGCGGGCGGTTGCCCTGCTGAACGCTGTTCGTAACCGGTCCGATGCCGGCACCACGTATACCGTTGGAAGTTTTGCTTCAAATGCTGAGCTGATCGATGCTATTTTACAGGAAAGGAATATTGAATTCCTGGGTGAAGGTGTGCGCAGTCTGGATATCCAGCGCCTGCAGCTGGCTTATCCGGCTAAATCAATGCCTGGAGTGTCGGTCGAAGCCATTCCCCCGACATCACCGGTTTATATCTGGCCGACGCCTTCGGAAGAGTCGAGGTACAACAGCCTGATTGATTCCTAATTTCTTTTGAGAGATATACAACCCGGGTAGCGATACCCGGGTTTTTATTTTGGTAAAAGTTTGTAGCCTGGTAACCTTAAAACTGCAGTATGAAAAATGCGTTGCTGTTTCTTTTATCCCTGTTATCACTGCCAGTATTATCGCAGGATGCCGTGAACAGTATACAGAGCCAGGCTAACCCGTTTATGCAGGATGCCAACGGCCGGCCCCTGTACCTGCGACAGGAATACACCGCCGAAGGATCACCCTATTACTATGAGGACTATACCTATGCCGATGTGGAGGCCATGTCCGGCAAAACATACAAAGACGTAAAAATCAGGGTGAACCTGCTTGAAAACCAGCTGGCGTTCCAGCTGCCTGACGGTACCGAACTGATAGCGATGACACCGATCCGCAGCGTTACCTTTTACTCCTTCCTGAAGGATAACCTCTCGTTCGACCGGGTTACCCTGACGGGCCTGGACACCCCGCTGAACACTCCGGGAGTACCCGTCTATGAACTGCAGGTGGATGGAAAGGCGAAACTGCTGAACAAAATGGAGGTAAGTTTCACCGATTCTAAGCCCTATGGATCGGCCACTATTACTCGGGTATTCCGGAGAAAAACGGAACTGATGGCATTGACCGGGAGCGGCGGACTGCCCGTAAAGATTCCGAAGAACCGGGAGGGTGTTGCAGCACTGTTTGGAAAAGACAGCGAGCAGGTGGAACAATTTATAAAAATAAACAAACTTAATTGCCGCCTGGTAAATCACTTACAGCAGGTTTTTACGTATTATAATAGACTGTAGGAGTCCGGCGTAATTATAAGGCTGTATGGGGTCCCGAATTTAACTAGGGGTAAACTCCTGATTAATGGGGGTACCGGCTATTAAGTGTTTGAATTGTAATGTCTTTAATGACATAAAAGTTGTTTGAAATCAAGTTTAAATGCCTTCAGTTGACCGTTAAAATTTTGGAAAGAATATATTTGTATCTTGGCGCAGCAAAAATTAACGGTTCGTTGTCAATAATCAAGGTTAAGGTTATTCGGACCCGGAAGGGTGTCAATGATCCATCGTTTCACCGCAAATCTGGCTTTTAAACTGCAGCCTTATCCGATTAAGAGCGGTTAAGGTTACATATCTTTTATATCTTAAAAACTACATGCACATGAGAAAACTGTTACTCGGACTAATGGCTTTCCTGTTATTTACAGGTCAGTTGTTAGCCCAAAAAACCATCACTGGTAAGGTGACTGACGACAAAGGGAATCCTATTCCCAATGCCTCAGTAGTGGTGAAAGGCTCGACCGCAGGGACAACTACCAAAGCTGATGGTTCTTACACATTAACTGTGCCAAGTAACGCTACCACACTGGTGGTTTCTTCGATTGGTTCTCAGGATCAGGAACTCGCTATTGGTTCCAATTCAGTAGTGAATTTCAGTCTTACTTCAACTACCCAGGACCTGGGTGAAGTAATTGTAACAGTACCTTATGGTACAATCAAGAAAACCGCGTTTACCGGTTCTGAAGCAACAGTAAGTGCTGCGCAGATCAACAGGCAACAGGTTACCTCTATTACAAAAACGCTTGAAGGGCTTGTTCCAGGTATCATTACCACAAATGGTGGTGGTGCTCCAGGTAGCAATGCTTCGGTGCTGATCCGTGGTATCGGTTCAATCAATGCATCTTCTTCCCCGCTCTATGTGTTGAATGGTGTTCCTTATGACGGCCCGATCGCTGCCATCAACAATGATGATGTTGAGTCAGTGTCGATCCTTAAAGACGCCGCTGCTGCTGCGCTTTATGGCTCACGTGCTGCGAATGGTGTAATCATGATCACTACCAAAAGGGGTAAGAAAGGCCGTGCTGCAGTAACTGCTTCGGTTCGCCAGGGTTACATGAGCCGTGGAATTCCGGAATATGACAGGCTTGATGAAAAGGAATTTTATGAGCTGAACTGGGAGTCTATCCGCAACGGTTTTGTTGCAACCGGCGATAGTTACGCCACTGCAGGTACAAAGGCTTCTGCCCAGTTGACCGATGGATCACACCTCGTATACAATGCATACAACCAATCTGGTGCTAACCTGATCGATCCGACTACAGGTAAACTGAACCCGGCTGCCACCCTTCTCTGGAACGAATCATGGGAAGACGCATTGTTCCGCACTGCGCCGCGTACAAACGCTACCGTGAACATTTCCGGAGCAAGTGATCGCAGCGACTATTTCATTTCACTTGGATACCTGAATGAAGAAGGTACACTGCGGAATTCAGATTACAAGCGTTACAATATGCGTGTTAACCTGAATGCCCAGGCTACCAACTGGATGAAAGTTGGGATGAACATTGACGGGGCACTTTCAAATAATAATTCCGTAATCAATGGCGGTACTGCCACATCTAACCCGTTCTACTATACACGGCAGATGGGACCGATCTACCCGGTTTACCAGCACGACCCCATTACCGGAGCATTTATCCAGAACCCGATCACCGGTGAGAATGAGCTTGACTGGGGTATACCTTCACAGATGGGTACCAGGCCTTATGCCGGTAATTCCAACCTGGTTGGTTCACTTGCCCTTGACCAGCGTTATACAAAAAGGCTGAGTGGTAACGGTAACGCATACATCGAAATCAAACCGACCAAAGATTTCACTTTCAAGACCAACTTTGGTGTAAACCTGTGGGATGATAACGGAACTACGTACCAGAATAACCAGTATGGTGACGCTGATAACGTAAGCGGTCGGTCAACAAAACAGTTCGACCGTCAGGTTTCCTATACGTTCAACCAGGTTCTTAGCTATAATAAAGAGATCGGCGAACATGATTTCACCGTTCTTGCCGGCCATGAGAACTATTTCTACCGGTATAATAACCTCAACCTGACCAGGACTGGCTTCCAGTTCCCTGGCCAGACAGAACTTGACAACGCGGCATTGACTGAAAGCGTTGGTGGTTCTTATGAGGACAACCAGACTATCGAATCTTATTTCGGTGGCCTCAACTACTCGTTCAAAGAAAAGTACCTTGCTTCTGCAAGCCTTCGTCGCGATGGTTCTTCAAGGTTCTCTCCTGATGCACGCTGGGGTACTTTCTACTCCGCTGGTCTTGGATGGAGGATTTCACAGGAAGAATTCCTGAAAAACGTAAACTGGCTGAGCGAACTGAAGCTGAAAGCCAGCTATGGTGAACAGGGTGTTGACAATATCGGTCTGCTGTATCAGTACACCTACTATTACAATGCAAACGGATCTGGTGGATATAATCCACAAGCTGCCCTGCAGAACCCCGACCTGAAATGGGAAACCAGCAAAACACTGAATGCAGGTTTTGACTTCGGTTTGTTCAAGAACCGTATTACCGGTACTATCGAATACTTCCGCAGGATTTCTGATGACCTGCTGTTTAACGTGCCACGTGAACTTTCTTCCGGTAGCTCATCCCAGTACCAGAACATCGGTACCATGAAGAACTCCGGTATTGAAGTTTCACTCGGACTGAACATTATCCGTAAGCGTGATTTCGACTGGAGAATTGATGTAAACGTTACACACTTCAAGAATGAAGTAACCAAACTTCCTCCGGCTCAAAGGGAAAACGGGATTATCCGTGGTACCAAGAAGTTATCCGAAGGTCACTCAATCTATGATTACTGGATTCGCGAGTTCGCTGGTGTCGATGCGTCCAATGGTGATGCATTGTATTATAAAGATGTACTGGGAACAGATGGCAAACCAACCGGTACCCGCCTGCTGACCAACAATATCACTGAAGGAAGCTTCTACTATAAAGGAACTGCTATTCCTGATTTCAACGGGGGATTGACCAACTCATTCCGCTACAAAGCGTTTGAGCTTTCCATTCTTACCACTTTCTCGTATGGCGGTAAGTTTTATGATGGCAACTATGCAGGAATCATGCACTCAGGTTCTTATGGAATCGCCTGGAGCCAGGATATCCTGAACCGCTGGCAGAAACCGGGTGACCTGACAAACGTTCCCCGCCTCCAGAACACCAGCATATCTACCCAGGATGGCCTGTCAACCAGGTTCCTGATGGATGCGTCATACGTAAACCTTAAGAACATTACCCTGAGTTATGCGTTTGCCAAGTCTATCACAAACCGTTTAGGTATCAGCGGCGCACAGTTCTTCGGGAACGTTGACAATGCTTACATCTTTACGGCAAAGAAAGGTATGGATCCGCAGCGTTCGTTCGATGGTTCATCCGATGCAACCTATCCTCCGTTCCGCACAATCACTTTCGGTGTAACGCTTAACTTATAATTGAAAAGAATAAAATAGAAATATGAAAAAATCAATAAATATTCTTGGAGTCTTCTTATTACTGCTTGTTTTAGGCGGTTGTAAGAAAGATTACCTGGATACAAAACCAAGTAACGCTGTACCGGAATCGACAATTTTTGCGACGACGACGGATATCAATGCTGCACTTGACGGAGCTTACCAGTCCCTTTTTGCCTACGGTGCCAACGGTACCACCGGTCACGATAATTTTGGCCAGAAGGCTGTTGATCTTTCTCTTGACCTCGCCGGTCAGGATATGGTGGTTCACCTCGCCGGATATGGCTGGTTCAACCGTGACTATCAGTATGCAGAATGGAACCTGAAAGACGCGTCTAACCGCCGTCCTGAAATGGTATTCTTCTATTACTATGAAATCAACAAGCAGGCGAACAAATTCATCAAGTTTGTTGACGCTGCCATCGGTTCAGAGGCAGAGAAAAAGGCCATCAAGGGCCAGGCGCTTGCACTTCGTGCATACTGCCACTACTACCTCGTGAATCTCTGGGCACAAACCTACAAGGGACACGAATCTGATCCGGGCATTCCGGTTGTATTAACTGATGTTCCAGGTCCGGAAGGAACCCCGCGTTCTTCTGTGCAGGATGTTTACACACAGATCATTGCTGACCTTACTGATGCTGAAACTGCATTAACTGGTACAACAATGCCTGACAAGGTTCATATCAGCCTGAACGTGGTTCAGGGACTTCGTGCAAGGGTTGCGCTTGTAATGGAAGACTGGCCTGCAGCGGCGTTATATGCGAACAAAGCACGTACGGGTTATGTTCCAATGACCGGTTCTCAGTATACGGCTGCTGGCGCATTCTCTTCGATTTCAAATCCGGAGTGGATGTGGGGATCAAAAATCAGCGCTGACCTTGCTACCATCTATGCTTCTTTTTTCTCCCATATGGATGCAGCTACGGGTGGATATGCAGCTCTTGGAACCCAAAAGAAAATTACCAAAGCACTGTACGACCAGATTCCTGCAACAGATGTTCGCAAAACATTGTTCAGGGCTCCTGGCACAGGAACAAGCACATTTCCTGACTATAACCAATCGAAACACCGCGTGCCACTGCCAGGCGGAACTACCAACTGGGTAGCCGATTACCTGTACATGCGTGCCGCTGAAATGTACCTGATCGAGGCTGAGGCTCTTGCCCGCCAGGGACAGGATGGTCCTGCCGGAACTGTCCTTAATGCACTGGTGTCGACCAGGAATCCTGCTTACACTGGTGGTACATTAACGGGTACTGCGCTGCTGAACGAAATCCTGCTGCAAAGAAGGATTGAGCTCTGGGGTGAAGGATTCGGGTTGCTGGATATCAAGCGCCTGAAAACAGGTCTTAACCGCCCTACAGGTGCAGGAAACCACGGCTCACCAAGTCTCGACCCCGTTGTTTATACGCTTGCGGATGCTGATCCAAGGATGATCATGAAAATCCCGCAGAATGAAATAAACAACAACCCGGCGTTGACTGATGCTGACCAAAACCCGTAACCTTCTTTCCATTAAAGAAATAATTCAAAATGAAACACACATATCTGAAATATATTGCAGCAGTTGCGGTGGTTGTCGGTCTTGCATCATGCGAGAAGAACAACCTCGTGATTGACCAGGCACCTCTCACTGTTCCGGAGGTTGCAAGATTTAATGTTAAACCGGAATTGAGCGCTAACCCTTACTATGGTTACTTCATCGAAGAAGAGCCTGCGCCAGGAACAAAGTTTACTGTTCCCGTAGGTGTTTCAACAGTTTCGAGCGCAGACAGGAAAGTGAAATTCACCTATTCAAGCCGCACAGCTGTGAAAGGCACTCAATTCACTGCACCCGACGAAATCACTATCCCTGCCGGCCAGGCTGTAGCCAACCTTGATATCCAGGGTTTGTTTGGCGCCTATCCGACGGGTCGGAAAGACACGTTGAAAATCCAGATCAGTTCAGGTGACGGATTTGTAAATTCTATGAAGAAGTATGATTCCATCTTCCTGATCATGCAGAAATACTGCCCGGTGGCTATTGCTGAAATGGAGGGTGATTTTGACAATTCACTTGAATACACCGCCAGTGGCGCCATCAACTATGGTCCTTATACCATCAGTGTGCTCGATGTTGCCCCTGTAACTGCAACCACCGCGAATGCTGTGTTTGAGAACATTTATGGCTATGGTGGCCAGGTTGCCGGTAAGTTTGACTATACCGACAAAGGAAATTTCAAGGTTACCATTGCTGAGCAAAACACCGGCGAAATCGTTGAAGATTCCGGTGACCTGTATGAACTTTGGATTCGTACATCATCCGTACGTCCGAGTACGTTTTCTTCCTGCGATGGATCAATAACTCTTTATATTGATGCAATTGCGAAAGAACCAGGTACGCATACTTTGTTAGGTTATTTTGCGCAGAATTACAAAATTGTACTGAACCGCTAATATTGGTCAGTTGCTTATTTACCGGAAAGGGGCAGCCTCACATCAGCGAGGTTGCCCCTTTCTTTTTTCATAGCCGTTTGTCCGTCTTAAAAGCCGTTCTGGTATTAGTGTCATACCGGCTTTTGTTTTAACACATGTTCTTTGATTTTACCGGTGGCATTCCTTATTTTTAAACGAATCCATAACTATCAGCACACCCCCTGCTCATGAGATTATATTTACTATTACTGATCGGTTTCCAGGCCATACTATGCGCCGCCTATTCACAATCATCAAATCCGGGTCAGGACAGCATCATCGCCAATTACGAAAGCCGGATCGGCAGTGCTTCATTTATCTTTAACGGTCCCGAATACTTTTACAGTGAAGCGGGTTTCACTACGCATTCGTTTTACGAATCACCGCAATTTGATAACGGCACCATCACCTACAACGGAATAGTCTACAATAATGTGCCCCTTGCACTGGACATACTCAGGGACGAACTGGTATCCATTTCATTTGATAAATCATATAAAGTAAGACTGGTCAGGGAAAAGGTGTCCGGCTTCACCCTCCGCAATGCCAGTTTTATTGCTGTTGAAGGCGACTCCACCAGGGTGGTCGCCCCCGGTTACTACCAGCAACTGGTGAATGGCCCTGCCACGCTGATGGCCAAACGCATTAAAAAAATCCAGGACAACAAAACAGATCGCATCCTCAAATACAATCTCGAATCAAATTCGAAGTATTATATCAGCAGGGCTGGAAAATATTACCATGTAACCGACAAAGCTTCCCTGCTGGAAGCACTGTCAGACAAGTCCGCGGAAATGAATGAATTTTTCCGCAAGGCCGATGTCAACTTCCGGCTTGACCCGGAGAGTGCTTTTGTGCAGGCGGTACGATTTTACGATGAAATAACATCTTCAAAATGATCAGATCCAGGTTACTCCGGCTTGCCTGTCTTACGATAGTATGGGTGATAACTGCCAACAGGGCATCGGCACAACAGACCAGTCCAGTCACCCTTGCACTTTCAAAAAGCAGTTTCAAACAACTGGTAGCAGGCATTGAATCCCAGACAAGCTGTTTTTTTTATTATGATGCTGCCACCGTTGATACCGTAGTGGTAACCATCAACGCCGATAAGATGCCGGTGCAGGAAGTACTGTCCAGGGTATTCGCGGGCACCCAGCTGAGGTTTTCGATAGATGCTTCCAACCGGGTGTTTGTGACGAGTAAATTCCAGGTGCAGACCAGCCTCCCGGCCGACTTCTTTTCCACCTCAAGGTCGCAGCAGCCAGGTGAAGCCTACCAATCGTCGGGACTGGCGCAGCTTGGTGTAAAAGGTCCCGATACCGTAACCGTCAATGAAGAAAACCGCCTGGTCGAGATTGGTAAAAAAGGGACCACTGATTCAAAAAAAGACGCCACCCTGAGTGGGTTCGTTCGCGATCGCAGCAGCGGTGAACCGTTACCGGGCGCAACAATCAAAATTGGCAACAGGTCGGTCGTGGCCAACCAGGTTGGTTTCTACTCACTGGTAGTGCCCAAAGGACGCATACAGGTCAATATTACCAGCCAAGGCATGCGCGAACTGAACCGGCAGGTGCAGCTATATTCCGATGGCGAACTGAACGTTGAAATGCAGGACTATGTAGTGATGCTGAAAACCGTTACCATCGATGCCTCGCAACGGGTATCAACCGTTAAAAACCTGGAGATGGGAGTGGAGCGGCTCAACATAAAAACAATCAAACAGGTTCCGGTTATTTTCGGGCAGGCCGATATCCTTCGCACCGTACTTGCACTTCCCGGAGTGACCTCCGTTGGTGAGGCCAGTACAGGGTTCAATGTGAGGGGAGGCTCCTCGGACCAGAACCTGATCCTGTTCAACGATGCCACCATTTATAACCCTTCGCATTTTTTCGGCTTCTTTTCCGCCTTTAACCCCGAAGTGGTGAAGGGCATTGAACTCTACAAAAGCAGCATTCCTGAAAAATATGGCGGTCGCATTGCATCCGTCCTTGATGTGGAAATAAAAGACGGGAACAAAAAGAAATTCAGTGGCGTAGGCGGCATCGGGCCCCTCACCAGTAACCTAACCCTGGAAATACCAGTAGCAAAAGAGAAAACCTCGCTGGTGATCGGTGGACGGACTACCTACTCAGACTGGATCCTTAAAACCATACCGCGCGACGAATTCAAAGGAAGCAAGGCTTCATTCTATGATGCCAACTTGCATCTTTCCCATCAACTGAACAAAACTGATTTCATTTCCGTAACAGGATATATCAGCCAGGATAAATTCAGGCTGGGCCGCGACAGCACCTACAACTATGGTAACCGTAACGTGAACGCCAAATGGAAACATGATTTCAAGAACAACACATTCGCGGTGTTCACACTTGGATACGATTCTTACCACTATGGCATCAACAGCGACAAAAATCCGGTCAACGCATATGATCTCGCATTTTCGATCAACCAGACCTACCTGCGGGCCGATTTTACCAAATCCATTGGATCAAAACATCGCCTCAGCTACGGACTGAACTCCATACTTTATAAACTTGAACCGGGCTCTTACACGCCTGCTGGAAGCCAGTCGCTGGTAGCAGAGAATACTGTCCAGACTGAAAGGGGTCTCGAAAATGCACTTTATTTCGGCGATGAATACAAAGCCACTGACAAACTATCGGTAAGCGCAGGCATCCGGTATTCTTCCTACACCACCCTTGGGCCAGGTCGTTTTTATAATTACGCCGATGGGGTTCCGAAGGACGTCAACAATATCACCGACAGCAGTGTGTATGGTTCGGGTAAGGCTGTAAAAACCTACCACGGTCCGGAGGTCAGGGTTTCTGCAAGATACCTGCTTGGCAAAGACCTGTCCCTTAAAGTGAGTTATAATTCATTGCGCCAGTATATCCATATGCTGTCGAACACAACGGCGATTTCGCCAACCGATATCTGGAAATTGAGTGACCCGAATATCAAACCCCAACAAGGGCAGCAGCTATCCCTCGGCGTCTACAAAAATTTCCCCGACAAGGAAATTGAAATTTCGGTAGAGGTCTATTATAAGTTGTTGAAAAATTACCTTGACTACCGCAGTGGTGCCCAACTCCTGCTGAACCAGCACATCGAAACCGACGTGCTCAATTCGAAAGGCCGCGCATACGGGGCCGAGTTCCTTATAAAAAGGAGCAAGGGCAAACTGAATGGGTGGGTGTCGTATACCTATTCACGGACCGAACTGCAAACGGATGACCCACTCGCGGTGCAGCCGGTCAATAAAGGGAATTATTATCCGGCCAACTTCGACAGGCCCCACAATGTAAAC
>SDZZ01000519.1 GCA_004173255.1 Chitinophagaceae bacterium
AAGTCCTGGATGAGCTCCTGAAGCAGCACGTGCAGCTCGAAGGTTTCCGGATTGAGTTGCAGCTTTGCTTCCTCGAGCCTTGAAATGATCAAAAAGTCCTCGATCATGCGCTGGATGCTCTTGGCCTGTTTCTCGGTCTTGGCAAGTGCCTGGGTAAAAAAGGCGTCCCCAAACTTGGGTGCCTTGGAAACCATTACCTGCAGGTAGCCCAGTATGGAGGTAAGCGGGGTCTTGAGCTCGTGGCTGACCATGGATACAAAATCGTTCTTTCGCTGCTCCTCGAGTACCATTGCGGTAATGTCCCTGGTAAAGCACCTGGTGTGAACAAAGGCCTCTTCCTTTCGCAGCACATTGGAACTGATCAGTACGTGCTTGATGGTTCCGTCCTTGCATTTTAGCCTTGCACGGTAGTTGTGCAGGGTCTGGTTGTCCTTGAGCCTTTCCAGAATGTCGTTGATGGTGGGCTGGTCGGCGTGGAAGTTTGCGATCGGCTGGCCGATGTATTCCTCCCGCTCAAAGCCAAGGGCGGTAAGCTCTGCCTGATTTGCCCAGGTTATAATGCCTTCGGAATTGACCCAGTGCAAAGGCAGGGCGGCGTTTTCCATAAAATCGCTGAGTTCCTCGTTGACTAGTGTCAGCTGCTCAAAGCATTATTCTAGGCGTTTTTAACTTCATCATAATTTTGGCGAAAGGCTGCACTCGGGTGGCTGCAGCGGGCTAAGCGGAAGATTTACCGGATGCTTTTTTTGATCCTGCTTTTTGCGTCTTTGGCCTGCGCCCAGGCGAGGTTTCTGAACTGTGTTTTTTGGCTTTCTTTTTTCTGGCGTTTTTTATCCTGTATTCCAGCAGGTATAACCGGGTCTGCCATTGGCCGATTGCCGGATCCTCCTTCACAGGCGTTCCGTCTGCGTCCAGCAGTCCCAGGACCCCGGCGAGTTCCCGGCTGCTGTCGGCTTTTTCACGATGCTGCTTAAGCCAGCTATCGTGATCGGATCTAATAGACTTTTGGTAACTGGAGATGGCTGTTTTGATCAGCTTGGCCTCCTGAAGGGGCGTCTTTGACTTTCTGTATAGAATCATTTGCCGGCTCCAGGCTTTGGCGTTGCCCGGGTCGGCGCCGACCGCCTGCTGGTAGCGCTTTAGCGCTCCCGCCAGCTCCCCCGACTTTTCCAGCGATAGCGCATCCTGAAAGTGCCTGTCGGACTTTATGTTTTTTTTGCTGGCCATCTAGCTTTGAACAAAATTTGCTTGTCGAATGTTTGCTTTTGATAATAAGAGCTGGCAGGTTTAGCCTGGGTGGTAATAATAGTTGTCTGCAAAAGTTTCGTATGGGAAAGAGAATTTGTTTGTTGGCCTGCTTAAACCAGGTTCGGCTTTTTTGATGCAAAGAAAAAAGCTTTCAAACAGAATAAACTCTCAAATCTGGAAATAGGATGCTTTACGGGAAGCATGGCCTGGCAGGATGGCAAGCCCTCATTCCATGTGCAGGGGATAGGAGCGGACAAAAAGTTCAGGGGATACGATGGGCATCTGCTTGGAGCGAGGGTCAGCACGGGTCCCTTGAGATTCTGGCAACTGTATTTGATGGCAAGCTGCAGCGCAAAAAGGAGGAGCCGATAGGTGCAAATGTACTCGAGATCGGGAATCGTTAAGCTAAATTGCAAAAAGCACAAAGGCCTGCAACATGCAGGCTTTTGTGCCGGATTTGTTATGGTTATATCAAAGGCTGGTAGAAGTTCGCCCTACTATTAAGCCTCAAGGGTCGACATATCGATCACATAGCGGAACCTAACTTCCTCATCCTTGAGCTTGTCAAATGCGCTGTTGATATCCTTGATGTCGATCAGTTCGGTATCCGGAAGGATGTTGTGCTGTGCGCAGAAGTCCAGCACTTCCTGGGTTTCGGTTGTGCCTCCGATCAGCGATCCGCCAACGGTGGTGGAAAGCTTAGCCACTTCCATGTTATTGGTAGGGGATTTGTAGGGTCCAAGTAGTCCTACCGTAACCAGTGCGCCTCTTCTGCGAAGCAATGGCGTATAGTCATTTACCTCAAATGCGTAGGGTATGGTAGCGAGCAGGAAATCATATTTTGCGCAGGCGCCTTCCATTTCCTGCTGGTTGGTGGAAACGATTACCTCATCTGCGCCCAGTTCCAATGCAGCAGAACGTTTTTCTTCGCTGCTGGTAATGGCCGTCACCGATGCGCCCATGGCTTTTGCGATCTTTACGGCCATGTGGCCAAGTCCCCCGATGCCGATGATTCCTACCTTATGGCCCGCTTTTACGCCGAATCTTTTCAGAGGAGAGTAGGTCGTTATGCCAGCGCAGAGGATAGGGGCTGCAGCTTTGATGTCAAGGTTGTCGGGGATGCGCATAACGAATTTCTCCTGCGCTACGATGTTGCTCGAGTAGCCGCCAAAGGTATTGAAGCCCGGGTCAGGTTTCCAGTAGCCGTTATAGGTCATGGTCTGTCCATGCGGGCCTTCGCAGAACTGTTCTTCCCCTTCGGTGCACGGAGCGCACGTTTTGCAGGAATCAATCATGCATCCAACCCCTACAATATCCCCGGCCTTGAACCTGCTGACCGAAGGCCCTGTGCTGATGACCCTGCCGATGATCTCGTGCCCGGGTACGCATGGATATATCGTGTTTTTCCAGTCGTTGTTGACCTGGTGAAGGTCAGAGTGGCATACCCCGCAATAAAGTACCGCTATCAGTAGCTCGTCAGGTTTTGGCTGCTCGCGTTCAAAGTCCATTGGTTCCAAGGTTTTTCCTCCGATCAGCGAACCCGATGCGCCGTAGCCTTTTGTTGTTATCTTTTCCATGGTTGATGTTTTTATCTGTTAAGCTTAACAACATGCAGCAGCAATGGTTTCCCGTGCCGTACTCCCGTAGTGTTTAAGCCCGGTAGCCAAGTTTTTTAGGCGCTCATTAGCAGGTATAAGAAGGCGCTGTTGTTTTGCGAAGTGATGTTTGTTCTGGCTTAAGACCATTTGTAAGGGGAGCTGTTTTCCTTCACGGCGGACTGCTGGAAATTGAGCATGGACATGTCTCTTGGATAAATAATTGGGCCATGGAAAATAGCAGGGGTAGTTTTGGAGCTGAAGAAAATATGGACGGTTCCGCTGGTATAATGACTTATTAATCCAATCGGTAAAAATGATCAAGTTGTGAAATTTATATAATCATTACATATAAATAATATTTATTATACATTTATGGAACTGCAATAAAAACCAAATCATGCTTACACAAATTAAATGCTGCTTGGCATTCGCGATGGTGATTTTTTTC
>SDZZ01000520.1 GCA_004173255.1 Chitinophagaceae bacterium
CAGTAGCCGCTATAGCATCGGCGATAACAATTCATTCAACCGGCTCAATGGCTGGAGTACGCAGGACGTTTTTATATCACACCGGATCAGCTGCAAACATTTCAGGGCTGACCTGAAAGCAGAACTGAGCAACCTTGGTGACGTAAAGTATGATGTAGTGCGATCGTACCCGATGCCTGGCCGGTCGTACCGGATAAGTATAACTTTTTTAAATCAATAACAACAATCAGTATTATGAGAATTTTCAGGATCCTTTTCACGGCTGTTTCAGCAACCCTTCTCCTGGCATCATGTAACAAAGACAACGATTCGGTGCAGGAAAATCCGAAAGTCACTACCGGTGTGTTTACCCTGAGCGAAGGGTCCTTCAGTACACCCAGCACCACGCTGACTTTTTACGATTTTGCAGCCAGCACCGCGTCGACCGATTTCTTTAAAAACGCAAATTCCAGTTCACTCGGCACACTTGGCAACGACATGATTGTTTACGGTTCAAAAATGTACATCGTGATGAACGTAGACAGCTACCTCGAAGTGGCTGATGCCAAAACAGCGAAACATATCAGGCAAATCGATTTTGAAAATGCAGGGGGCGAGCTGATCCAGCCAAGGTATGTGGTACCCTATAAAAACACCGTACTGGTGTCTTCATGGGACGGCACAGTTGCAGTAATAGATACCACCACCCTGGTCATCACCAAATTCATCACAGTTGGCGCCAACCCTGAACAGATGGTGGTTGTAGGGGATAAACTTTATGTCACCAATTCGGGTGGATTGCAGGCGGTAATGGACAGTACCGTATCGGTGGTAGACCTGGTGAGCCAGGCCGAAACAAAAAAAATCACCGTGGGTGTGAACCCAGGTTACATTGTGTCGGACAACAACGGATCAGTGTTCGTTGCCAGCCTTGGAAACTACTGGGATATTGGCCCGAAACTCACTAAAATAAATACCTCCAGCAACACGGTAACCCTGGCGGTTGATACGGCAGTAGGAAAAATGGTGTATCATGACGGACTCATTTATGCAACAGGCGGATATCTTGGTTCGGGTTCCTTACGCGAACTGAAGCCGTCCGATCTTTCGCAGACGCGCGCAAACTTCATTACCGACGGAACAACAGTGACAAATCCTTACGGAGTAACCGTGGATCCGGAAAACGGGGATATATATATCGCCGATGCCAAAAATTTCGTAAACGCTGGTGAAGTGTTCTGCTTTGATAAAACCGGCAGGAAGAAGTTTTCCTTTACCACCTCACCTGGTGTAAATCCCAACACAGTGGTGCTGGTTAAATAATAATGTGCAGCAGGAATCAGCAAAAGGGTCTGGCACTGGCCATACCTGCTGCTTCCGGAAAATTGACGCAGCCCATGATGTTGCAAGTGCCCCCTGGAAGTTAACAAACTTCAGGGGGCATTTTTATCAGGGCTTCTTATGTTTAGCCTGCACCCCTTCCGGCTTTTTGTACTTTCCCTGCAATTCCTCCAGCAGCCCGATCATCTTTTCATTGGAATGGTTAAGTTTTTCCAGTTCTGTAATCCGCTGGTTTTTCTGTTCAATGATTGCCGACAACTGGCTCACCTGTTTATCCAGGTTCTCCACCTGCGCATTGAACATCGTCTTCAACGGCTCCTGTTCAAAATAGGGCAGGAAAAAATTGACATCCAGAAACTGTGAAAACCGGATCAGCTTATCAATATCGATGCTTTCCCTGTGATAGATTTTGTACACACTGGATTCACTCACATTAATGGCTTCAGCAACGGCTAATGCTTTTATTCCGCGTTTCTTTACGATTTCATGTATCATATTGCCAATATGGATAGACATACTGCAAAACTTGACAATAATTGTTGCAAAATTTATAATATGCCTGTAATCTACTTATAGTTCCAGCTATAAATATTTGGTAGTTCAATCATGAGTGGTATCTTTGATCAGTTCCCGGGCAACCGGGTTTTCTCATGTCACGTACAGTTTGTGTGTTAAGGCTTCTGGTTTAGTAACACCGGACATCGCTGACGCTCCTGCTGCAACCGTCCTTGTAAAAAGCGGAGTGATTACCTGCCCAATCGAATAAGGCCGTTCCACTACCATGGAACGGCCTTTTCATGTCTTGGGCACTTGTCCGCATCCGGTGTCTTATGCCTTAAAACCAGAACCACGCAGCAAAGCGTGCGCGCAACCGGCGCCCTGTGCCTGTGCTACCAGAACCGCGCAGCAAAGCTTGCGCGCAACCGGTGCCCTGTGTCTGTGCTACCAGAACCACGCAGCAAATGGGGTAATGCTGGTGTTGAGACCGGAATTGATACCAACAGATATTTCACTTTCCACTTTGATGCTTCCACCTTTGTGTATGTCGCCGTTGTCCATTTCCAGTTTCAATTCGGCGGCGGTGTTAACGCGATAACCAACATCGGAGGTTTTGCCGTTACCGTCGACCGTGATATATAACGACTCTTTTACTTCCACCTTGGCGCCGGCTTCAAGCCCGATCGTTTTTGCAATCATGCCCGGGATCTCCCCCCCTTTCTCAAAAACGGTATGAACGACGCTGAGGGTAGAAGCGGAAGACTCAAAATCTTTTTTGAAATTCAATGCAAATTCATCCAAGATTTCAAGCTCCATTTCAAACTCCTTACAGCTGGCTTTGATATTGATGATGCCGTATTCAAGTTCAGCATCCATTTCACATGGCGGCGCCACCAGTTGCTGGAAACTGTATTTTTCCAATAGCTTTTCAAATTGTCCGCAGCGATGGCCTGTGCTGTTGTACGTTACAAGGGTACGGATCCTTTGCAGGTATTCGCCCGCAGTTTTATAATAGATGGCATTGGCCAGGTGCTGGTTGGGAGCTGCCATCATAAACCATTT
>SDZZ01000089.1 GCA_004173255.1 Chitinophagaceae bacterium
AGCTAAAGGCGATGGAATCGGTCCGGAAATCATGGATGCAGTACTTAAAATCTTCGATGCCGCCCAGGTGCCGCTCGAATACGAGTTTGTGGAAATGGGCAAATGGGTATTTGACAAGGGTTTCAACAACGGGATGACTCCCGCCGCCAAGGAGGCCATCGAAACGCTGGGCCTGCTCTTCAAAGGCCCGATGGAAACCCCAAAGGGAAAAGGGGTGAAAAGCATCAATGTCACTGCCCGTAAAACCTGGAACACCTATGCGAATAACCGCGCATTCCTGAGCCTGCATGGGGTCGACACCGTTTTCAGCAAGGCCGGTATACCGATCGATATTACTGTTGTCCGTGAAAATATTGAAGATACCTATGGTGGTATCGAGCACATGCTGACGCACGACGTGGCCCTCAGCCGCCGGTTTATTACCCGTCCGGGAAGCCTGCAGGTGATCCGGTATGCGTTCGAAGCAGCCCGGCTTAAAAAAGCCAGCCGTATTACCTGCGGCCACAAGGCCAACATCATGAAACTGACTGACGGGTTATTCCTCGAATGTTTTTATGAAGTGGCGAAGGAATATCCGGAACTGAAAGCGGATGATATCATTGTGGATGACCTGTGTATGAAGCTGGTTACCCGTCCGGACCTGTTCGATGTACTGGTACTCACCAACCTGCAGGGTGATATTGTGAGTGACCTGTGCGCCGGCCTGGTCGGTGGACTTGGTTTTGCCCCATCTGCAAACATCGGCGACCACATCTCCATCTTCGAAGCGGTACATGGTACAGCCCCGGATATTGCGGGTAAAAATATCGCCAACCCCACCGCATTGCTGCTGAGTGGTATTGCGATGCTGCGTCACGTGGGACTTACAGAAAATGCGGGAATCATTGAAAATGCATTGCTTTACACACTTGAAAGCGGTAAACATACCGGCGACTTCGGCGATAAGAAAACAACTGCACTGAATACCACCGAATTCTCCGATGCTATCATTGCCAACTTTGGTAAAAGCCCTGAAATAGGCGCCAGGCCTATCGTTCCGAATAAGCCAGGTACACCTGCGCCATTTAAACTGGAACAGAATTCAATGATGGTTACTTCCGAAAGCGCCAACGAAACCATCGTTGGTGTTGACATGTTTATTGAAAGCGACGAACAGCCTTCGGCCATCGCCCACAAATGCCAGCGTCATGCCGGCGTTAAATTCAAGCTGGTAAATATCAGCAACCGGGGTACCCAGGTTTGGCCGACCGGTTCGGTTTATACCAACCTGGTTAACCAGTACAACGTTCGGTTCGAAAGCCTTGATGGCTCGGAATTGAACCAGCAGGATGTGATCGGCCTCTATGTGAGCCTGAGCGGTAATTTCAAAATCTGTTCGCTCGAACTGCTCAATAGCTGGGACGGTAAAAAGTCCTACAGCCAGGCGCAGGGCCAGTAGACCGGATTGCTTGGCATACTATTGGTTTTATGAGGCAGAACAGCAGCCCGTAGCCGCTGTTTTCGCCCCTGAACCGGGCGGTTGCCTGATAAAACCCACCATATGTCCCCAACCTGCTTCCAGTTTTTACGACCGGCATTATTCACCTGTGGATTTTTTTTCCTGCTGGGTGTCTTTGCCATAGGCCAGAATTATTCCTTAACCGCGTACAGGAACGCCCGGCTGGCCCCGGGTTCCAACGGTTTTTACGAAAGCCTGCCCGCCGGATATAATTCCTCCGATAAACACTATCCATTGCTGCTGGTGATCCATGGGGCCGGACAAATGGGAAATGGCACGTCCGAACTGGATTATGTAATCAGCCTGGGGGTTGGGCAACGGCTTCGTGACCGCACCCTTCCAGATGCATTTACCGCCCGCGATGAAGTCAGTTATAATTTTATAGTGATCATTCCCCAGCTTATATCGGAGGACAACGGCGCTACTGTCGTCAACAGTATCATTGATTCCTGTCTCCGGCGATATCGGGTGCTCACCAGTAAGATTTATGTTACTGGCACCAGCGTGGGAGGTGCTGTGACCTGGAACACCGTTGGCAGCGGGCACAACTACGCAAGCCGCATCGCGGCCGTGGTACCCATGGCCGGCAACAATGCCTACAACGAGGAATACGCCGGTGTGATAGCGCAGGGTCAGGTGCCTGTATGGGCATTCCATAATTCGGGCGATGTAATGGTGCCTGCGTACCGCACCAATTTCTGGGTCAACGGTATCAATGAACAGGGAGCCAATCCACAGGCACGCAAAACACTTTTCCCGGTGAATGACCACGACTGCTGGACACAGGCCACCGATCCGGCCTACCGGGAGAATGGAATGAATATGTATGAATGGATGCTCGGTTACTCAAGGGATATGGACGTGCTTCCGGTAAAATTATCCTGGTTCGAAGCCAGCACTGAAAAATTAAATAACCGGATAAAAGTGAACCTGTCGTGGCAAACGGCCGTAGAAACGGATAACTCGCACTTTATCATCGAACGTTCCGCTGATGGCCTTAACTACACCAGCATTGGCCAGGTGGCAAGCCAGTATGGAACGGAGGGTGGTGCCTATCATCTTTCCGACCTCTCACCAGGTAGCGGGATCAATTATTACAGGCTCCTGCAGGTAGATGCCGACGGTAGTGTAACAGTACTGGGCACCCGTTCACTGGATACAGGGCTCAACCGCAATACTCCCAGCCTGTCCATTTATCCCAACCCGGTAACCGATGCCATCACGTTCCTGCTCGATAATGAACAACAGGGAAGAATGTTTACGCGGATTGTGAACGCAGGCGGTGCGGTAATATCGACGCGATACTTTGACAAAGCAACCCGCGTGCATCGCAGCACACTACAGACAGCTGCACTGCAGCCCGGCTTTTATGTACTTGAAGTGGGAAATGAAGAAGGCGTAACCCGGTTGCCATTTGTACGGAAATAAAGCAGAGGTGACAGGCGCAGGAACTGGGTTATTGGAAGCGGCTCTGGCGAACAGAAGGTGCGCTACTGGCTGCCTGGCGGTATCATAACACAATTTTTGCTGTACCTGTTGCCACCAGTATAATACCCATTACCATCAGCAGGAATGGCCAGGTCAATGAATGGTTCTCTTCAAAAACATTTTTGCGGAAGACCAGTATTCCCGAAATACAGAACAGTACGCCGCAGGCCATCACCAGCCATGGATGATAAAGGCTGTTCATATTTTTTTGCTGCGTTTGTAATTGTTTTTCAACAGCCAGCCCAGCACCTTATCCCGCTGGTCGCCCTGGATGATGACGAGTCCGTCCTTCGCGGATCCGCCGGTACCGCAGAAAGTTTTTAGTTTTTTGCCAAGTTCTTCCAGGTCGTCTTCCGTTCCGCTAAACCCTTCCACCAGCGTTACCGCTTTACCGCCGCGTTGTTTGGTGTCGAGCCTTATCTTCAGTAACTGGTCGGCCGCTGCTTTGGTGGTTTCAGGTACGGCATCTTCTTCCAGCCTGAAATCAGGATCAGTACTGAACACATACCCGTTACCCGTTGGTTTGATTTTCTTGCTCATGGGGGTCTTTTATTCCCTGGTATTTTAACTGGTTACTGCTTTCAGGCTCAGGTCGAGGCTCCTCGCCTGGTGTATCAACGCCCCTACGCTTACATAGGTTACGCCGGTTGCTGCATAGTCGCCGATGTTGCCGAGGTTGATGCCACCGCTTGCTTCCGTCTCAAAATCATCGCCAATTAACGCCACTGCTTCGAGGATCAGGTCGGGTGAAAAATTATCCAGCATAATCCGGAACACTCTTCCTTTACCCGTTGCTATCACCTTTTTAACATCATCGATTGATCTTGTTTCCACTTCAATCTTCAGACCCGGCCGCACCTTTTGCACGTAGTCCCATGCGCTGGATATAGCTTCTGTTATGCCACCAGCGTAATCGATATGGTTATCTTTCAGCATAATCATATCATAAAGCCCGATGCGGTGGTTGACCCCGCCACCAATGCGTACCGCTTCTTTCTCCAGCAGGCGGAAGTTGGGGGTAGTCTTACGGGTATCCAGCAGCCCGGTTTTATATCCCTTCAGTTTATCGGTATAAGTCTTTGTCAGCGTGGCAATGCCACTCATGCGCTGCATGCAGTTCAGCACCAGCCTTTCGGCCGACAGGATGGTATGCACCAGGGCATCTACTTCAAATGCCTTTTCCCCATATACCATCGGGTCGCCGTCCTTTTTGAATGCGGTGAAAACAATGCCCGGTTCGATGTAACGGAAAATATGTTCGGCCACTTCCATACCGGCCAGTACACCATCTTCCTTGATTTTTAAAACGGCCTTCCCCCTGGCTCCGGAGGGAATGGATGACAGGGTGGAATGATCGCCATCGCCGATGTCTTCCTTCAGTGCCTCGTCAATCAGATGGAAAAGTTGCTGGTCGTAACTCATGGTGCAAAAATAAGAAAGCCTTCCGGTTGAAGGGAAGGCTTCTTTATAATCTGGGGCGGAGCCGCCAATCATCATTCAATCATCTGGAACCTGATTTCTTTCACCACCTGTTTGTCGCCTTTGGCGCGCATGTAAACCGTGGTGCGGTACTTGCCCGATTTACTCAGCAGGTTGCCGATGAAATAGGCGCCGCGCTGGTCGTTGTCGCTCTTGTGTTTTACCTCGAACCCTTTAACACCATTGTTGGCGAAAAAGTCGCGCAGGATCAGTTGTGCCTGGGCCTTGCTATAGCTGTCGCTTTTTTCAGGCAGCGTGAGTTCGACGTTATTGTCGAAATATCTGGACAATTCTGCCGCACTACCTGACTGAAGGGCGCTGATGGCGCCATCAATCGTGCTGGTCTGCGAAAACCCCGAAAGGAGGATCGCCAGGCTCAGCAGGGAGAGGGTAAAAATCTTTTTCATATTGTTTTATTTGGTTTTCACAGGGTTTATCAATCGAAAAACATACCACAAGCTTACCGGTACTAAAGTAATAAAAACCGGCAGTTTTACCACTTCGTGGTCAAATTAATGGAATGATCTGTAAATTTACACAGCATTGTTACTTGATAATGAATGAATTTGTACTAAAAAGAAACCACTTCGGAATATGTCACAGAAAAAAGCAATTTTGATCATAATGGACGGCTGGGGAATCGGAAAAGTTGCATCAGCCGATGCCATCCAGCATGCCAGGGTCCCCTTCACCAGTTCATTATATGGCAAATACCCGCATACCACCCTGGTTACTTTCGGGGAGTCGGTAGGTTTGCCCGACGGGCAGATGGGTAATTCCGAAGTCGGGCACCTGAACCTTGGCGCGGGCCGGGTGGTGTACCAGGAACTGCAGCGGATCAATGTGGCGATCCGCGAAGGGGAATTCGCAAAGAATGAAATCCTGCTGAAGGCGGTGCGTCATGCGAAAGTGCATGGCAGGCCGATGCACCTGGTCGGACTGGTCAGCGATGGTGGCGTCCATTCGCACATCAATCACCTGAAAGCCCTGATCGATATCTGTCATTCTGAAGGATTGAAGGACGTTTATATCCATGCCTTTACCGACGGGCGTGACTGCGATCCGAAGTCAGGTCTCGGGTTTATCACGGAACTGCAATCGCACCTCAATAAAACCGTTGGTAAAATAGCCACTGTCAGCGGCCGGTACTATGCCATGGACCGCGACAAGCGGTGGGAACGTGTGAAACTTGCCTATGATGCCATGGTGAACGGTACGGGCGAAAAATCGACCGATGCCATTGCCGCTGTTGAAGCTGCGTATAAAAACGATATCACCGACGAATTCATCCTGCCAACCGTGATAGTGGATGAAGGCCAGGAGCCATTGGCAAAAATCGGTAATGATGACTCGGTCATCTGTTTTAATTTCCGCACCGACCGTTGCCGTGAGATCACCGAAGTGCTTACCCAGAACGACTTTCCGGAGTACAATATGTATAAGCTGAAACTGGACTATACTACCATGACCATGTACGACCATCACTTCCATGATGTGCAGGTGGTGTTCCAGAATGATGACCTGAAAAACACCCTGGGTGAAGTAATCCAGTCGCAGGGTCTCAAACAGATCCGGATTGCAGAAACAGAAAAATACCCGCACGTGTCCTTCTTCTTCAGCGGTGGCCGCGAGGTACCGTTTGACGGCGAAAAAAGGATCATGATCCCTTCGCCGAAAGTGGCAACTTACGACCTCAAACCCGAGATGAGTGCGTACGAATTGACCGATGCCCTGTTACCGGAGATCAATAGCCAGTCGGCCGATTTTATCTGTCTCAATTTTGCCAACGCGGATATGGTTGGTCATACCGGTGTATTCAATGCGGCTATCAAAGCCGTTGAAACAGTGGATACCTGCGTTGAAAAAATTGTCACTGCGGCACTGGCCAACGATTATGTGATCTTCCTCACCGCCGACCATGGCAACTCGGATTTCATGATCAATGGTGACGGCTCGCCCAATACCCAGCATACGGTCAACCTGGTACCGCTATTTGTAATCGATAATGAATGGAAAGGAACCCTTGCCCCTGGAAAACTGGGTGATATTGCGCCTTCTATTTTGTCGATGATGAAACTGCCCATCCCGAAAGAGATGACCGGAAAGATCCTTACAGGCGCGTAATTCCCCTCTTTTTTGGAGGAATATTTACTTTTCGGTGCAGCTTTTGTATCCCAAAAATGTCTAAATTACAGGCAACCAAACGGGATATATGACCGAGGAAGCCCTCTTACATGGCTGTTTGAAGAACGATGCATCTGCCCAGCGCGAACTTTACAATAAATACAGTTCGAAAATGCTGGCTGTTTGCTACAGGTATGCCCACAACCGCGAAGATGCGGAGGACATGCTGCAGGAAGGATTTATCAAGGTGTTCCTGCAGATCCATACGTTCGAGAACCGCGGTGCCTTTGAAGGATGGGTACGCAGGATTATCGTACATACCTGCATCAACATCCTGAAGAAGAATAAGAAGTTCAATGACAGTGTGGACATTATCCACGCAACGGGTTTGCAGGTCAGGGAAGAAAGTATCCCGGCAATCGTACAGGCCAAACAGGTGGTGGAATGTATCCGTTTATTGCCGATCGGATACCGCACAGTACTTAACCTTTACGCGATCGAAGGATACAGTCACCGGGAAATATCGAAGATGCTGGACATTGAGGAAAGCACCAGCAGGAGTCAGTATACAAGAGCGAAATCAATGCTGGAAGATATCCTGGTGAAGAAAAGGATCATGCAGAAACCAAAACAGGAATATGATTGGCTTATCGCTGTGAACCAGCGATAGTTCCGTCCCTTAATAGAAACTGGTTATGGAGGACAATTACAGAAACGACGATTTTGAGCAGTATGTCAGGGGACAGGCTGACCAGCATCGTATGTTTCCATCTGAAAAAGTCTGGAACGCCGTCGACAGCGCGTTGCACCCCCGCAAAAAATGGTATGGCTTCGGCCTCGCCTTTTTGCTGCTCCTCACCGGTAGTGCAGTTACCTGGGTCATGAGTACGTACCCGGTAGCCAAACCTTCTGATCTTGCAGTCTCCGGCCAGCCTGGCTCGCAGGCCTCCACGGAAAAACAGGAAACTGCCGAACAGCCCGATCTTAAAACACTCAGCCCTTTTACACGCCAGACCTCCACCCCGCATATTACCCGTTTCAAGGAACCCGTGCCGGGTCCTGAAGTCGGTCTCAGTGCAAGGGAGTCGCTTCTCCTTACGCTCGAAGAAGAGGATGCCGGAATGCCTTCCAGCCTGCCAACCGATGAAACGCGTCGCAACCAGCTGACCGTGGTTCACTCGGTTGCCCGCACAATCCCTGCACAGCTAATGACGAGCGTACCGGTTCTGCCGGTGGATGACGAGCCGCTTGCCATACTCGACATCAAAACCACGGCAGATAAAAAGCAAGTGGTCGCCGAGCTGGACCTGCTCGAAGCACCCGCCTCCATTGAAAGCGTGGTGAACAGTTATAAGGCACCTGCAAAAAAAGTAAGCTGGCAGTTTTTTGTGACACCCACCATCAGTAACCGCAGGCTCAGCAGTAATAAAGCGTTCCGTTCCATGCCCGATCCGCTGGGTATTGGTGGCAGTTCAAATTTCCCTTTTGCAACCACACCTGATGTAAATAATGCTGTGACGCATAAACCAGATGTTGGCCTGCAGATCGGATTTACCGCCCGTTACCCGATCTCCCGCAATGTCCGGATCACCGGCGGTTTCCAGTTTAACCTGAACCGTTACGATATCAAGGCATTCCTCAACAACGGGGAAGTAGCGCGGATAGAACTGGATGGAAGTGCGGCGCCGGTATCTACCTGGTCAAGCTATCGCAGTCAGGGTGTTTCACGGCTTGACTGGCTGAAAAATATTTACTTCTCCGTCTCTGCGCCGATTGGTGCTGAGTTTATCCTGTTCCGTAACAGGAAAGCGTCCAATGCTTTCGGGATTGCGGGTACCATACAGCCTACCTACGTCATCCGCAACAAGGCGTACCTCATTTCGACGGACTACAAGAACTACGCAAAAGTGCCCTGGCTGGTTCGCGATGCCAATGTCAGCACCGGGTTCGAGGCTTTTGTGCAGCACAACAAGGGTAAAACGGAATGGCAGATCGGACCACAGGCCCGCTACCAGTTGTTGTCCAGCTTCAACAAAAAATACCCCATCCGCGAAAACCTCTTCGACTTCGGTGTCAAATTCGGCATCACACTTAACAAGTAATTCCGTTGGGTGTTGAACGGGTGCAGGATTGCTGCCATCTGTGGCACTGGTCGCCTGAACGCACCTGGAACATTTATTTCCGGCCATGGTATTTTACCAGGGTTTCGATGACCTGAGCTCCCTCCCGTTCAGCAGGATTTGCCACTATACAAAGCCTTCAATTTCATCAGCTCTTTCCTGCACGATGGTGCAGTCATTTATATTAATTTTGCCCTACCTAAATGCCGATCACCAGACCATGAAATCACCCCTCCGCTTTTCCAGGATTGTACCCTTTGCGCCATTTGCCGCTGCCCTGATGATCCTTTCCTGCAAGGGAGAGGACAAACCGAAAGGGGAAGGTTTTTTTCCGATCATGCCATTTATCAAAAGCCAGGTAGCGATGATGGACTCCTCACTGGATCCGATCCTGCGGCTCACCCTGGTCGATTCGGGCAGGTATGACACCGCATTTGTACATCGGGACAAGTTCCGGGAAAATGCGTCCGACTTTCTCAGCCTGCCTGATATCAGTGAAGGAAAATACGAAGACCGCTACCGGGAGAGCAAACAATTTGATGAAGGCCTGAATCTTGTTATAATCAGTTATGATGCGGTGAAGCCGGAAAAGGAACTGATACAAAGTGAGCAGGTGACCATTAAACCCGGAATAGGCGGCGATAAGGTGCGTAACATCATCATCAACTATGTGAGCAGTTCGAAGGATTCATCTGTCCAGAAAAAGATGCTATGGAATGCTGATGAAAGTTTCCAGGTTTCAACGATTAAACAATATCCGGGTCAGGCGGAAACAAGCAGCACCTATAAAGTGACCTGGAGTGGGAGTGAATAACAATGACATCTACTGAGTTTCAGACTATAAGCGGAGGCCTGCCCCAGCAGCCCGGCATTTACAAATACTACAATGCGGTCAGTGAGCTGATCTATGTGGGCAAGGCGAAGAATATCCGGAAGCGTGTCAGTTCCTATTTCAACAAAACGCTGGGTAATTACAAAACGCACGAACTGGTTAAACGCATTGTGCGCATCGAGTTCACGATTGTGAATTCGGAGCAGGATGCCTTCCTGCTGGAGAACTCGCTCATCAAGGAATTCCAGCCGGCATTTAATATCAACCTGAAGGACGATAAGACCTATCCCTTTATCGTGATTCGTAACGAGCCGTTTCCACGCGTATACCTCACACGTAATCGCCTGGATGACGGGTCCGATTACCTGGGTCCTTATACCTCGGTAAAAAAAGTTCGCGAGCTGATAGAATTCACCAGGCAGACGATCCCCCTGCGTAATTGTTCCCTCAACCTGACGGAGAAAAATATCAAAGAAAAAAAATTCAAGGTATGTCTTGAATACCACCTTGGTAATTGCAAGGGTCCTTGCGAGGATTTGCAGTCGCCCGAGGATTACGCCGAGGGCCTGCGCCAGCTCAAAAACCTGCTGAAGGGAAACCTCTCACCAGTGATCCGGCATTTCCGCGATGAAATGAAAGCCTTTGCTGCCGACCTGCAGTTCGAAAAAGCCGAACTGACCCGCAAAAAAGTGACCTACCTGGAAAACTACCAGGCGAGGTCAGGTGTAGCCAACGTGAAGGCCGGGGACCTGGATGTATTCTCGCTTATCAAGGACACCGATATCGCGTTTGTCAACTACCTGATGGTCCGTAACGGGACCATCGTGCAGACACAGACTACCAGGGTTGAAACGCACCTGGACGAAACCCCTGAAGAGATCCTTTCTTTTGTGGTGGCGCAGCTCCGGAGCACCTTTAACAGCGACTCCCCGGAGATTGTATTGCCATTTGCTATTGAATACCCCGACCCGGCGGTAATACTTACTATCCCCAGGGCAGGCGACAAGAAAAAGCTGCTGGACCTTTCTGAAAAGAATGCCGGTTATTTTATTGAGGAACTGAAGAACAAGGAGCGGTTGAAGATTTCAAGGAATACAGACAAGATCAGGATACTGGAAGAACTGCAGGAGCGGATGCAGCTGCCGGACTTGCCGGTGCACATCGAATGCTTCGATAACTCCAATTTCCAGGGCAGTTATCCCGTATCGGCGATGGTCTGTTTCAAAAATGGCGAGCCAAGCAAAAAGGACTATCGGCATTTCAACATCAAAACCGTAGAAGGGATCAATGACTTCGCCTCCATGAAGGAAAGCGTTGGCAGGCGTTATAAGCGCCTGAAGGAGGAAAACCAGCCCTTGCCCCAGCTGGTGATCATAGACGGCGGTAAAGGGCAGTTAAGTGCCGCAATGGAAGCAATCAATGAACTGGACTTCGGGGGGCGGTTTACCGTGGTCGGACTGGCCAAGAATGAGGAAGAAATATTTTTCCCGGGCGACCAGGAATCCCTCAAGCTCCCCTACAACAGTGAAGGCCTGAAAATGATCCGCCGGATCCGCGATGAGGTGCACCGTTTTGGTATCACTTTCCATCGCCAGAAACGTAGCAAGGGTACTTTCAAAAATGAGCTGGAAGACATCAAGGGAATAGGCAAATCAACCGCCGACCAGCTGCTGAAAGAGTTCCGGTCGGTCAAAAATATTCGCGAAAAAAGCCTCGAAGAACTGACTGCAGTTGTGGGTAAAGCAAAAGCGATGGTTGTACATAGCTATTTCAACAGCGTGGCCGGATAAACCGCTGCATCTCCCCGTGGATAACCTCAAAAGTGTTTCTTCTTCCCGTAGACTTCGTGTTCCTGGCAGGCACCGCTTGCCTGAATTCAATGTCATTGGCGGCAATGAATATTAACCTCATGTTTGGATGGGGTGGAATAATCCATCTTGCTAAAACGATAAATCAGGAGGGAAAAAAGGAAAGAATGTTTGCGAATGTTATCTCTCACCGGAGATAGTAGCTTGTCAAAGCTGGCTGAAAAAAGCAGGAGGAAGTAAGTAAAAAAAAAATGGGGCCAGGATAGAAATCCAGCCCCGTTTTTAAAATCCAATATCCTATGAAAAACCGAGACGAAAGTACAACTTTTATTCAGATTTCCTAGAGTCTTTCAAAAAAAAGTTGAAATTATTTAATCGCTTTTCTCATAAGCTGTTATACAATGCTCCCGGGGATTTTGTGATACATGCTTCAGGCATGTTCCCCTGAAACGCAGGTGCCATGCCCGTTTCAGGCCATAGCTTAATTTACATGTCTGTAAAATATTAATGCTCAAACATTAAAACCATTTATGCTTTGTTTCTGATTATACAAATGTTAAAGCTATAAATACAGTGCATGATAGACTGTAAAAACAGGGGCAAAAAAAAAGAAGGCCGAAGCCTTCTTTTTATAAAAGTAGTATGAACAACTTAGTAAGACCAGAGGTCCTGTTCGTAGTTGAAAATCTTTTCCTTGATGTTATCTCCTTCGATTAAAGCGAGGATCGGATCCTTGATTACGTTTTTAATCATTTTGTTTGAAGAGTTATCAATCGTTGATTTAACGATATAACTACTGAACATCCTGCTTTCAAAAAGTTCCTCCCAGGTCATACGGCTTTGACCCATGTTTTTCGGGTTATATACTTCCGACTTCGCAAGCATCGGCCGCAGGTCAGGATAATATACCCAGAACATCGTCGACGTACCGCGTTCCTTGGTAGTGTTCGGAATGTATTCTGTTTTCAAAGCAGCAATCCCAAGGATCCTGACAAACATCCGGCTCGATTCGCGGTCAAAAACCCACTCTTCTTTTAGACGAAGTTTAGTCACGGATTTCGCATCAAAGCTTGCCCTGGTAACTACGTACCCTTCAATTTTATCAACGTCAGTCGGAGAATATCTGGGCACGGTATCATTCTGGCCAACAGTTAATGCATCGATCTGGTCCATAGTCATTGGAGTGGAAAAACGATCGTCCGAAAACGCCGTGACCTCACCTTTTCTGACAGACTGGAGCAACATGTTGATAAATAACTGGCTTCCCTGGTCGTTGACCGCCTCGTAGCGGAATGCCTGATTCATTTTTTCACGCAGGTCCAACTCCCTCCAGACCTTCTCAGCGAAAAGGGCGTCGTCCCAGCGGAGATGCTCATACGTGAGTGGTGTACGCCCGGTCAGGCTGCTTTTATCAAAGGCATTGTCGTTTCTCAGTGACGG
>SDZZ01000521.1 GCA_004173255.1 Chitinophagaceae bacterium
ATTTTTTTGTAACGATGGCTGCGATGGATCATGAGCCAACACAGGAAGAAGTCAAAGGGATATTTTCTGCGAATGGTATGAAGGTGGTTGGCCCGCCCCTGACATTATAAAGCTGACGTCACCGCCATCATGAAAGCGGCTCTGGTCGGGGCGGACCGCCTGCTGGTCGGGACTTGTCATCCGGCAGCGGAATATATTCCTGGTTATCGGTTGGTGGTAAAATTATCCGTCCCTGTTTCCAGTCTTCCTTTGCCTGTTCGATCCGTTCTTTCCGCGACGATACAAAGTTCCACCAGATGTAGCGGTCGCCCACCGTTTCACCACCAAGTAACATCAGCGTAGTCGACTCTGTGGCAACGATCTGTGGTTCACTCCCTTTAGTGAATACCAGCATCTGTCCTGAATGATAGGTATGCCCGCCCGTTTCAAGTGTACCGTTCACAATATAGATGGCACGTTCGCTGTGTTCACGTGGCAATTCAACCCTGGCACCGGGTTGTGCCACTACATGAAGGTAAAAAAGTGGCGAATTTGTTTTAACCTCGTTATTTAAGCCGTAGGCATTGCCGGCAATTAACCGCATCCAGATTCCCTTATCTGTGAACACGGGCAATTGTTCCGGTGTATAGTTGGCAAAGGAGGGAGCCGATTCCTCCTCTTTTTCAGGCAGCGCGACCCAGGTCTGGATCATCTCCAGCTGCGTACCTGCCAGTGCTGCCGGATCCTCAAATCTTTCGGAGTGTGCGATACCGCTGCCTGCGGTCATCCAGTTTACTTCGCCGGGTCGGATGACCTGTTCAACGCCCAGGCCGTCGCGATGCGTGACCTGTCCGCCGAGCAGGTAACTGACAGTTGATAAACCGATATGCGGATGGGGTAACACATCCATTGAGGAGGGATCGGACGGTAGGCCGGTTACCGGTCCGGCGTGATCCATAAATATAAACGGTCCTACCATACGGCGCTGGCGGAAGGGCAGGATCCGTTTAACGGTCATTGATTCGCTGATGGCGGCTTTCCTTGCGTCTATTACCAGTTCGAGCATATTAACAAATTAAGAGTTTCGGTTCGCTTCACTTTGCCAGGTTCATAAATTCCCCTTCACCATGCTTCGGCCCGCCTGGCCACTTCAAAGTGGCAGGCGCGGGCGCCGGTAACAGTTCAGCATGCGGGGTCAGTAACACTTGCAGTGTGCGAAGTCCGGCTGCAAGTTCGTGTTTACCGGGATGATTCCAAAAAGCGGGGTTGATGGCTCATTGAAAAAGAAAACATATTACGCGGACGTTTCATGGTGATCCCGCTTCAATCCATACCAGACGGACGTTTCAGCCCGTTTGGCCGGAAGATTTTTTGTTTTGACACGGCTGGATTTCCTAATTTTATCCTGCGCTCGATCCACCTGTCGACAGCATTAAAGTAAACCATCGGAACCATCACCGGATCCATCGGGATCCGATAAATATTGCTGTCTATGAAACTTCTGCTCTCGCTGCTGGCCATTACGGGGCTGGTGACCGCGACATCCGCACAATGGACTAACACAACCAATCATTTTTACGACAGCCTGCATATGCGGGTGACCGATAGCCTTGGCCGGCCGGGACGTATCGAAATCATAAAAAGTAAACCGGATGGTGCTTATATCCTGGTGTGGGATGATCAGCGCGGGTGGGGCGATATATGGGCTCAAAAAGTTTCTGTGGATGGTCAGTTCCTTTGGCCCGTTGGCGGTATACCTGCGGCTGATGGTGATGAAGGCCAGCACATGACGTTGGAACAACCGGACTTTGATATTAACCGGACCAATACCTGCACAGATGGTGCCGGGGGATTTTATGTAACCTGGCCGGAAAGTTATACACTGGATCATATCACCAGTCATAACCGGATCCGGGTGCAGCACGTAAGGGCTGATGGTACCAGGGTTTTTCCAAATGGCGGTGCTATCGTGGTTGATTATTCGGGTACGGGAACCGATGAGTACTACCGGCCGCAGATGGTTACAGATGATGACGGAGGCTTTTATCTTGGCTATGCCCGCGGGCTCGAACAGGTAGCCATTATCATCCGACGCATGAAAGACATTGGTGTTGAAATAAAAGACTTTGGTGGCGGCACAGTCAGCAATTTTGCATCTCCCTACACCGTGCCAACCGCCTGCGGCACCAAACAACTGCTGGATACCGTATTGAATATTCCGCAAACGTTCAGGCTATATCCTGACCTGCAGGGCGGTTGCAACGTGGTGATCTCAGCCGGCAGGTATGAGACAGGGCAAAACCTGGCTGCCACGTATTTCAACCGTCTTGTACGTGTTAAAAAAAATTCCCTGGTCACGGTCAGAAGGCGATTGAATGATTCACCCACTCCGGTAACCAGTACTACCTTTTACCCGAAAGATTCGGTAGTGGTCCTTCATTCTCTCCGTACCTGGTTCCAGGTAAATGATTGCCAGGGTTCACCGGATACTTCTTGGTTCTTGCAAAATGGGGGGCAAGGCGTTCTGGAGATTGATGGTCCCACGCCCCGCAACAGTAACGGAAAAGGCGTAATCATTTCCGGACCCGGTAATATCAATTTTGATGCAATTGCCTGGAACCGGACGACCTCCTTATTCGGGACTGTTCCTGCTAACACCCGCACCTATGTCCGCTTCCTGCCAAGCGAGATCTATGATAGCCTGCCCTACCAGCTTTGTAGTGATACCACGCATCCGGACTATGCGTTCAGGCCGGTTCCCCCGGACGGTGTTATCTTGGATACCCTGGATGAAACGACCGATACCATATTCCGCAAAGCCCCCTATGAAGACTACGTGTTTGGCATGATGGCAACCGGTAACCGCCTATTATTTGATGCAAGGATTCCGGATGTGAA
>SDZZ01000090.1 GCA_004173255.1 Chitinophagaceae bacterium
GCATTGATGCGACCACCATCCCAGCTCAGCATCTCCAGGTCATACCGGAACGATTTACGAAACGGCACCCCATCGAGGTTCCTGGTCCGTGTAAAGGTATTGTGTCCGAACGAACTGGCATTGTCTGCCCTCGGGGCGTTGGCAAATGGAGTCTGGTAAAGCACCACGGGTGCCCATGACGTATTGTAGTAGTCTTCGAGCCCGGTGCCGAACTCGGACGGGAACCGGTCGTCATCGACCCATATTTTTGCATCGCCTTCCCCATACCAGGTGTCCATCAGGTTGTCGACGGCCAGGGTATTGCCTAAATAAATGCCGCCACCTTCAATGGTAACAAAGTTCCATTCGATCGGTGCAAGGGTATCACCCCTGGTCGGTTTCGACGGGTTCCAATCCCATTTTGCATCCCAGATGTTTTCAGCAGTTTGATAGGTAGCATGGAAATACATGGAAGAGGCTGTCCAGGTCCAGGGAGAAAGGGTAGCAGTGAATTTTACATTTACTGCATCGGGTGACTGATTGATCAGCGTGACCCGGGCAGTCTGTTTATACGGCATCACCCAACGGCTGGTCAGCAGCAGGTTGCTGTCGAGGCTGCGGTACCAGCTGGCAACCGGCCTGCCCCCATAGCCACTACCTGAAAAGTCGCCCACAGGGCACATCACTGTTTCCATTCCATCAAATTCTATTTTCAAGAGCAGGTTCCGCAGGGCCACACCTGTATCTGCTCCCTTTGCAAGACTGATGCTGAACTGCAGGTCCCGTATCGCGGTTGGCCCAGCGGGCAAGGGAATCAATTGCCGGGCAGAAGGTGGGAGGTGAAGATCATTGGATATTTTTTTCCCGTTGGCATATAATGGCGCTTTCCACAACGTTTTTTCTGCTGCATCGATCCGGGCACGTGTGACCAGCAGGTCGTTCATAGTAAAAGTAGCCACTTTCGTTCCCTTAGCATAAGTGCGGTAGTTGACCTGGTAGTAATGGGATTTTTTTGCAATTACCGTATCGGGAAACTCAACTGTGATGCGACAGTGTTTTGCATACGAAACCGGGAAGTAAAGGGTGTTGCCACCCTTTCCTTCTGGTTCATAACTTGAATGGGGATTTAGCAGGGCAGGGCCCAGGGCCAGACCCGCTTTCATCATATCAAATGCCGAAGATTCGATCGCTGGTGTGGTTGAATTATCCAGGTAAAAACGGATGGTACCTGGTTTTACCACAGTGGTCAGCCAGAACCGCACGATGGCACCTGGCCCATCGGCTTCCATCATTACATGTTCGGTGCGCCCGTTTGTTTGTTCCGTGCGTATGTACTGGTTAAAATCACCGTTCGCAAACCAGCCTGGCTGGTCTGCGGAAACAGACCGGCGGTCGTAACTGCTGGCCTGGTGCATCGTGTACCTGTTCGCTGGTACCACTGCCACACTGGACGGATCGGTCATTTCGGTCAACAGCGACTTCAGGGTAACACTGTCCTGCGCATTTACATGTGCCACCAGCAACGAGCAGATGATGATGGCGGTTGTAATCGAAATAAGTTTGTTCATTTCAGCATCATTTTATTTTTTACCGGTTGTACCCGCGGATCACGGGGCTCGACAGGCCCGACCACAAAACCGCTAGTGGCGGCCAGCATGAGCACGCCTTACTTTTATTTATAGATCGACTTCAATTCATATGCTTCAAACTTGTTGACAGTGGCTTTTCCTGCTTTGGTTGAAAAATTCACGGTCCGGTTTGCCGGGTCGAGGTTAACGTTAACCGGCATAAATACGAGACCGTCATTGACAAAAACCTCCAGTCCGGTACGATCCATGAATACATGCAATGTAAGCTTTCCATTAACGGGGGTCACCGGTGCTTTTACGCCATCGGCTACCAGTTCTTTTGCAGCCGCATCATACACCAGTTCGAGTCCGCGGAAGTTCATGATCACCTGTGACGCCTTACCAGGGATGAGCTCAAACTTGAATTCACCGAGCTCCATATCCATGATGTCGAAGTTTTGTTTGGCCGTTGAAAGACTGATTGTCTTTTTATTAAAATGAACTGGTCCGCGAAGTTGCTCCAGTTCCTTCACCGGTGTGCGGGTAAGACGGATGCCGCTGGCAGTTTTCACCAGTTTATGTTCCAGTGGAATGCTCATCGAGTGTTCAAAGCTGGACGATCCAATACCTGTTTTCGTGCGCCACCATCCAAGTTCAATACGTCGGCCGGTGGGTTCATCGCTGAACGTCTGCGGGGCGTAGAAGTCGCGTCCGTATTGCTGCTGCAGTTTTGTTTCTTCCGGGGTAAATGTGGTTCCGTCAAATGTACCCACCGCATATTCCGTGTTTGCCCCGGTCAGTACCCATTTTTTTACACCGGTCATACCCTGCACCGGCAGTTCATAGAACTCGGGGCATTCAAAAAGGTAACGGTCTTTGCCGATGCCACCCATAACGGTTGAGGTGGCCGTCCAGTTTTTCAGGTCGGGAGAGGTGTAAAATTGCATACTGTGCTGCTCATTGTCGCCGCGTTCGACCCAGAATACCATCACCCATTTTTTGGTGGGCGCATACCAGATCACTTTCGGATCGCGGTTTTCCTTATTTACCCGTGGAACAACGGCTTTATCCCAGGTCTGGAAGTTCACCCCATCGGTGCTCCAGCTCATATATTGTGCCCATCCTTTTGCACCGGTGTGAAAGGCAACCATGGCGGGTTTACCGTCGGTGGCCAGACCGCTCGTATTGAAGGAATCGACAACTGCACCACCGCTGAATATGGTGCCGCCCTGGTCGGGATGGATGGCATCGTCGAGATGTTCCCAGTGCAGCAGGTCTTTACTCACCGCATGTCCCCAGGTCATATTACCCCAGGCACGTCCGTATGGATTATGCTGGTAGAACAAATGGTAGGCCCCATTGAAATAGACCATGCCGTTCGGGTCGTTCACCCACCCACGTTTCGGGGAAAAATGGAATTGCGGACGGATCGATTCGCCATACGCGTTGGTATTGGTATCGAGGCTGCTTTGGCGGATGGTGCTGAAAGCCTTGCTGGTGGCGGCCAGTTTGTCCACCCGTACTTCCACCGGTTTGCCTTTCCACTGATCGACCTTCAGGTAAGCATACCAGTCGGGCTGCGCATCGGCGAGCTCGATATCAAAGTAGCGGGTCAACACGCCGTCTACCCAGATCTCCATATTCTTTTTTGGCGCCCCATTTTTCACTGGCAGCATCAGGTATTTCTGATCGGGTGTAAAGTATTGGGCAAATGATTTTTCCTGGGCATTGACACTGACCAGGACTGCGATGAAGACAATAAGGCTGGTTAATTTTTTTATCATAATTATACTTTCGGAGTTGGAGTAAAAAAATCCGGGGGTTACTTGCCTCCCCCGGATGACTGAAAACCCCGGGCCGCTTAATAACCCGGATTCTGCTTATAAAGACCGTTGGTAAAAGTGATTTCGGATTGGGGAATCGGAAAGTATTCATCACGGCCGGCAGTAAATACCGCAGTAGATAAAAACGTTCTCCGGTTTTTTTCCACGCTGATATAGGCGTTGAGGGTTTGCGCCGCAATTCCCCATCTTACCAAATCAAAAAACCTTGATCCCTCCGTAGCGAACTCCAGCCGGCGTTCCCACTGTAATGCCTGACGGGCGTACGACTGCGTCCATCCTGCAGCGGTGTAATTGCTGATCAGGTAATTGGAGGGATCGGTTCCATCTGCTTTTTTCAACCTGGCCGTACTCGCCGCTGCTCTCGTCCGGATCTGGTTAATGAGGGGAAGTGCAAGGTCCTGCTGACCAAGTTCGATATAGGCTTCCGCCTGCATCAGCAATACATCATCATACCGGATAATGTCTACGTTTTTGGCAGTGCCAATGAATGGTCCCTGTTTAGAGTACGATGGACTGGTAGCCAGCTGCTCGCTGCGCATAGCATGGAAATTTCCATACACCCCCGGATCCCTGATCCAGCTGAGGCTGAACGGACGGGTGTTGTCGTATTTATAAGGGTGGCCATCAATACCCACCGTATGGTCGAGGCGAGGATCAACAGTTGCTGTTGACAGGTTTGCGATTGAATTGTTGAACGTGGCAAAATTTGGTAAACCCTGCGGACTTGTGGTATGTGCATTGACCAGGTTCTGGCTCGGTGCATGGAAACCACAGCACCCGTATTGGGGCGCACCATGCGGGTAAGTGAGACCGTCTTCGAAATTGAGGCGACCGGTAGTGGTTCCGTCATTGATTGAAAACTGGATGGCAAATACCGACTCCGGTCCGTTCTCTGTTTCTGGCAGGAAGTTGTCTGCTATATCAGGGCTCAGCGAATATTTACCGGAAGAAATAACGGCTTGTGTCAACGTAACCACTTCCTGCAGAAGCGTGGCATTGATGCCGGTTACATGGTGCGTTTCATCCTGCTGGTACGCCTGGTACAGACGCAGTTTGGCAAGGTAGGCCTGGGCGGATAACTTATTCGCGCGGCCAAGCTCGGGCTGTGTCTCAGGCAACACCGAGATTGCAAACTCGAAATCAGCTGCAATCTTTTCCCACGACTCATCGTTTGGCAGGTCATTGGAAGTAGCCAGGATGTCTTCTGCTGTTGCCGTTTCATCAAAGATGGGAATGTTCTTGAACAGCAATTTCATGGTCATGTAGCTGTGTGCCCGCAGGAAACGTAGTTCACCCAGGCGAACCTGTTTTTGAGGAAAGGCCGTTTCATCGAGCGTCTGCACTGCGCGCAAGGCCACGTTGGCTCGTGAAATAGACTTGAACAGGTTCTTCCAGGTGCGCGGCAGGAACCCGATTCCGTTCATTGCGGCATTGACCAGGTTATAGTGTTCCATTTTATCTACCTCATCCAGATCGGCAGTACCACCGCCGCCTTTGTAGGCATCATCCGAGCGAATGCTGCCATATGCCCACATACTATAGATTGGTCCGATCATGTCACCATTGCCGATTGCAGCGTAGGCCGCCGTGCATAACCCTTCAACCGCAGAAGGCGACGTAAGATCCGATTGCGAAAGCACACCGGTTGGTTTATAATCCAGTTGCTTCTTGCAGGCGCTGAATAAAACCAGCCCCGCAGCAAGGATAGAAATAATGTTTTTACTTTTCATATAAATCGTTTGTAGTAATAATTAATGTGATCAGAAGCTGGCGTTAATACCAAATGTGAATGTTTTAGGGATTGGCACCGGACCCAGGTCGATGCGTTCCGGATCGGGGCTCAGGTAATCCTTACTCTTGAACCAGAACAGGTTTTCGGCCATGGCAAACACACGAAGCCTGGAGAATATTTTAGTATTGGGCAGGGTGTAACCCAGCTGCATATTCCTGAATTTGAAGTAAGAGGTGTTGACAATAAAATAGTCGGATGTGCGTGATTCATTGTTGTTATCCTGCAGGGTTGCTGCCGGTATATCGGTGTTGGTATTGGTCGGTGACCAGCTGTTCAGTATACCAGGTCCGACGTTTTCCCTTGCCTGCATCAGGTTGTTGTAACGGGTGTACACATCAAAGCCTTCGCGGCCGCCAACACCCGATCCGAAGATCGAGAGATCAAACTTATCATAACTCGCGTCAATACGTAAGCCATATTCAACGGCTGGCAGGGTAGTGCCGATCCAGGTGCGATCGTTATCATCGATCACTTTATCGTTGTTGATATCCACATACCGGATACGGCCCGGTGCTGCGCCGATCTGGTCAGCATGGGCATCTACTTCAGCCTGGGACTGGAACAGTCCATCCGTTTTGTATCCAAATATGTCAAACTGTGAGTGCCCGATGATGGTGCTCACCAGATTACCCGCATATGCCGGCCGTACATTTTCCGGGAGCTCCGTGATCTTGTCGCGGAAGTGCGCCACGTTCAACTGCACATTGTAATTGAACTTACCAATTGCCTGTCCGCGGTAGCCGAGCACGAATTCAAACCCCTTATTACTTTTTGCCGCACCATTTACTGCCTTTGACTGGCCTTCACCCAGTGCCGAAGCAACGGGTGGTACAATGAGGATGCCGCTTGTTTTACGGGAGAATACATCAAATGAACCATAGATGCGGTCGTTCAGCAGGGCATAGTCGAGACCAATATTTGTTTCGTCGGTGGTTTCCCATTTCAGACCGGCATTGGCTGCCTGGGTTTGTACAAAACCGGAAAGCAATGCGCCGGTGTTGGCACCATTCAGTGAATAGGCGGTACCTACGTTCATGTATGCTTCCCAGAAACCGGGAGTGAGGTCGTTCTGGCTGGTGCCATACCGCGCATTGAACAGGATGTAACGGGCCAGGTCGCCGATCTGCTGGTTACCCACACGGCCGCGGCCAGCCCTTAGTTTCAGCTCAGAAAACAGTTTCTGGTTTTGCATGAATGCTTCCTTGTCAATCCTCCATCCGATGGACGCGGCAGGAAATACACCATACTGGTTATCGGCACCGAATCGGGAAGAGCCGTCGCGACGCACAGTTACTGCCACCAGGTATTTGTCGGCATAGTTATAATCGATGCGGCCAAATTGCGAGAAGAGACGGTTACCCGTGTTGCCGCCGGTTGCGGTAGTGTTGCCTGTACCGGCATTCAGGGTAAAATAATCTTCCGTCTGCAGGGCGAACCCTTCTTTTTTAGTGAAGTCGAAGTCGATATCATTTTTGATAAATTCGGTTCCCACCAGAAATTTCAGGTTGTGTTTGCTATTGATATTCCAGTTGTACCGGGCTGTGTTGGACCAGGTCAAACTCAGGTATTTGTTCCGGTCGAACGAAAGGAAGTTGGTGGTGCGGCTGAGTGCACCTTCGGTAAAAGTGGGAGCAATGACTTTGCGTTCGAAGGTGGCGTAGTCGGCCCCGAGACTGGTACGCAGCACCAGGTTTTTAACCGGTTGTATTTCGAGGAATACATTCCCGAATGTGCTGAGGCGATTATTATTATTCCAGCGTGACAGGTACTGCATGTGCAGTGGGTTATTACGGTCGGAATAACCTGCACCGAGTTCACCCGCGAATGTTGTGCCGTCTGCCTGGTACACCGGGATCGTGGGTGCAAGCGTCACTGCCAGTGCGGTAGTAGCGGCGCCCCCGAGGTCATTGGTGGTCAGCGTTTCATTTGAGTTGGCCATACGGATATTGAGACCCAGGGTCACTTTGTTATTGAAGGAACGGGTCACCGCGTTGATGCTGCCGCCGATGCGCTCATAGCCGGTATAACGCAGCATCCCGGTATTTTTTAAATAACCGAGATTCATTTCGACAGAGGAATTGCTGTTGCCTGCAGAAATGGTGAGGCTGTTATTGCTTACCAACCCTGTTTTATACATCACGTCCTGCCAGTCGGTATTGCCCACGGGTGTGTTGACGTCGCCACCTACAAAGGGTTTCAGGGCGATATTATTCAGCACGGGATTATCAAAATCGTTGTTCCAGTCGAAAGTGTAGATTTCACCGTAACCTGCTGCGGGATCCTGTCGATCATTCACGGATGCCAGCCAAAGGGCGCGGCCGCGATCGATCGAGTTGAGCATATCCAGGCGCATCGATTTTTCGCTCTGTGCCGAGATGCTGCTGTTGAGCTGGAAGGCGACTTTACCGGCAGTGTTGGAGCCGTTACGTGTGGTTACGATAATTACGCCGTTGGAAGCACGGGAACCATAGATGGAGGAGGCAGACGCATCCTTCAGCACCTGAACAGATGCAATGTTGGCCGGGTCCATGTTCTGGAATACTTCAGGTCGGGTAGTTGGCACCCCGTCGATCACATAGAGTGGATCGTTGTTGCCAAGGGTGTTGGCACCGCGGATCAGGATGCGGCCGTTGGTCCCATTGGGCGAACCATCCTTTTCGATGTAAAGTCCGGCCACCCGGCCCTGTAAAGCCTGCATGGTATTTCCGGAACTGGTATTTTTTACCGGCGTAAGGTCAACCACGGCAACAGCACCGGTTACATCCCGGCGGCGTTGTGAGGTGTAACCAACCACCACCACTTCACTGATGTTCAGCTGTGCTTCTTCCATAGTGATGCTGATGCTGGTCTGGTCGCCTACGGCAACGGTTACAGGCTGCAGACCGGTGAAGGTAAAGTAGATGGAATCGCCGGTACTGGCGTCGATGGAGAACAGGCCTTTCGAGTCCGTACTCGTGATGTTTTTACCGGACTGAACAGTGACGCCCTGCAGCGGCGCGCTGTTCGTTTTCCCGGAAACGGAACCGGTAATCCGTTTCACCTGGGCATTTGTGATTCCTGCAAGCAGTAGCAGGGTGATCAGGCAAGTCAATTGGCGCATACTCGTTAAGTTTAAGATTGATTGAAAAATTTAGTTGAAATGGTTATTGTTAGAAATGTTGTCATGCTACGTAGGCCTCGCGGTGATGTGATGCCAGGGAATCTACCAGAGTTGGTAACCGGCACGGACCTCATCGGATTACTGGCCCTTCCACTACATAATCCGGGCAGGCCCCACGTTTGGATGCAATGAAAGCCCCCAGGGCATTCGCTGCTGTCAGTGCTTCCAGTGGTGCCGCTCCGCTCAGCATACCGGCTATCAGCCTCGCCAGGAAAGCATCCCCGCTGCCAACGGTATCCTCCACCGGCACATGGATACCAGGCACGCTAAAGACTTCCTCATTATGGAGCATTACGGCCCCGTCGGCCCCCAGTGTCACCACAACCGTTACCAGGTTAAACTTCCTTGCGATAAACCGGAGTTGCTCTTCCACACCTGACCGTCCATTGAGCCATCCATTAATGAGGGTCAGTTCATCTGTATTCATTTTTACCATGTCTGCTTCTTCCAGTAGTTGCAGTAACAAATCCTTCGTATAGTATCCTTCGCGCAGGTTTACGTCAAAAATTTTCCGGGTGGCTTTTTTCAGCAGGCGGAACAACGTATTCCTCGACTGCTGCTCACGCAAAGCCAGCGTACCGTAAATAAAACAGGAAGCGTTTTCGATTAATGTAGCATGCTCATCCAGGTATTCGATCCGGTCCCAGGCGCTTGGCTGCAGGAACTCATACTTCACATCGTGGTTTGCCTGTGGAAGGGCACATACTTTTCCTGTTTCGACTTTATCGTCCACCTGGAACCAGGAAGTATCTACTCCTTTGTTATCAAAAATCCCCGTGAGTTTACGACCGGAGTCATCATTTCCAACACGGGTGATCACGGCCGCGTGAATACCTTGTTTGCCCAGGTGATAAGCCACGTTCACCGGCGCGCCACCGGGAACGGCACCTGCTGGTAGAATGTCCCAGAGAACCTCACCAAAGCAGACGGCATCGGCCTGTTTTTTTTGTTTCATTCTGATTTTTTATTACTGTTATGCACTCCGGCTACTATCACTGCACTGTTCCCGGATATCGATACACTTTTTAGTTTTCTGCGATGCCCGGTTTACCAAGCGGCGGAACCGGCTTCAACTCCCTGTCCGTTGTCGAACCTGATAATTTCTTTTCCAGTTCTTCTAAGCTGCTACCTTTTGTTTCCGGCATACTGGTTACCACCCACAGCAGCTGCAATACCATCAGCGCACCGAAGAAGGCAAATATTGGCCAGGGGTTATCTTTAAAAATCCCGAATTTGCTGTCGAGGAAATAGGGAGTTACTAATGTAATCAGCGCCGCAAACACCCAGTGGACACTGGCTCCGAACGATTGACCTGCTGCCCGAATCCGGTTGGGAAAGATTTCAGAGATAAACACCCAGATCACTGCGCCTTGGCCGATGGCATGCGATGCTATAAATAAAAGCAGGAACACCATTAGCAATACGGGTGATGCATTGTTGGCAAAACACCAGGCAACCATGCCCAGGCTGATAATATAACCGATAGATCCAATGATCATTAATTGCCTGCGGCCGATGCGGTCAATGAGGTATAACCCGGCGAAAGTGAAAACAAGATTTGTACTGCCGATCGCAATGGAGTTCAACAATGAATCAGCCGTTCCAAGGCCGATCCGCATCAATATCTCCGGTGCATAGTATAATATGAAGTTGATGCCGGATAACTGGTTGAAAAATGCAATCATAAAGGCAAGCCAGATCAGCCGGCTGTTGCGGCGGTTGAAGAATTGTGTTTTGGAAGGAGTGTTCTGCCCCTGGGCTTCCAGCATCAGCCTGATTTCCTTCTCCGGGTCTTCCACTCCAATCACCTCCATGATTTCCCTGGCTTTTTTATGGTCGCCCTTGCGGGTAACGAGCCAACGCGGACTTTCAGGTACACCCATCACCAGGAGGGTATATAATAATGATGGTATCGCGAGTACTCCCAGCATCCAGCGCCAGTCGTTGACGCCACCAACACCCTGCAGGAAATAGTTGGAAAGGAAGGCGATCAGGATCCCGAAGACAATATTAAACTGGTACATGGCACCCAGCCGCCCGCGGGTAGCGGGTGTAGAAATCTCCGAGATATAAGTCGGTGCCACCACCGACGATACCCCGATGCCCACTCCACCCATAAAACGAAAGAACGAAAAAGTGTAGGGGTCCTGTGCCAGGGCAGTGCCAATGGCTGAAACGAGAAAGAGGACGCCGATCCATGTCAGCACTTTTTTCCGGCCGAACTTTTCAGTTGGAATTCCGCCAAAAACGGACCCGGCCAGCGTACCCCAGAGGGCCATCGACATAATAAAAAAACCATGAAAAAGAGGAGACGTGTGCCAGAGATTACGCGTGGGAAGATTGGCGCCGGAGATTACAACCGTGTCAAATCCAAAAATAAATCCGGCCAGCGCGGCCACAATGGACCATTGAAATAATTTGTTTCGAAACATACAGCAGCTCGTTTATGGCGTAAATCTAGGATTGAGCCATTCGGACTGTTTTTGTGTTCGTTTCAAATACTATCGAAATTGTAATGAGCAGGTATTTTTAAGATAACCCGTTACAAGACAATTATTTGGGTTAAATATAACATTTCAGCTTTCCGAAAATGTTATCAAATTTGTATCGCCTGTTTTGAATTTGTTCCAGAAAAAAGCTCCAACTTGAACCATGTTTGCCTGTCGCCCGAAACTAACCTTTTATTCTGGCAGCCTGATCGTCGTTTCAGCGATCCTGCTGTTGCTGGCTGCCTGTTCGTCAAACGGCGGCAACCACAAATTCACGGTTGCATTTTCCCAGTGCACCGGGGGGGATGACTGGCGTCGGACCATGAGCACCGAAATGAAAAGGGAGCTTTCTTTCCATCCTGAAATAGAATTCATTTACAGCGACGCAGAAGCAAACAGTGAAAAACAGATTGCCCAGATCAGGGAGATGATGAAAGCCGGGATCGACCTGCTGATCGTTACCCCGAATGAAGTGGAACCGCTTACCCCGATAATCGGGGAGGTTTACGAGTCCGGCATTCCCGTTATACTGGTCGACCGGCAGATCAACTCCAGGAAATTTACCGTGCACATTGGTGCCTCCAATTTTGAGGTGGGTCAGAATGCCGGTAGCTATGCCGCGGCCTTACTAAAAGGAAAGGGTCGCATTCTTGAAATTGCCGGTTTGCCTGCGGGTGCCTCCCCGCCTATTGACCGCCACAATGGGTTTATAGATATTATTTCCCATTATCCCGGGATGCAGCTGGTGGGCAAATTTTATAGTGCCGGGGAAGAGGAACGACAACTGCTGCGTGATTCCACCATTGACCTTATTTACGCTCAGAACGATTTTATGGCCCGGGAGGCCTATGAGATCTGTAAAAAACTGGGTATAGAAAAACGGGTAAAGATTATCGGCATTGATGGACTATCCATTCCCGGCGCAGGCATGGAGATGGTCGATAAAGGCATCATCGCTGCTACAGTGCTGTATCCCACGGGAGGGCAGGAAGCCATCCGCACCGCCGTTGACATACTGGAACACAAACCTGTCCTGGCCGAACAAGAACTGCTCACCACCATTATCGACTCTACCAATATCCGCATTACCCGTTTACAAAACGAAAAGGTGACTGCCCAACAGGCGGATATTGACCGGCGGCAACGAAAGATCGAGGAACAGGAACTGATTCGCCGTAACCAGAGTCGTATTATATGGAGTGTGTCCTTTGTGCTGCTGTTGTCCCTGATCCTCGGACTGGTTCTGTTTTATGCATTGAGGAACAACCGGAAGATCAGCCGCCGGCTGGCCGCTAAAAATGCGGAAATCGAATTGCAACGGAACCAGCTGATCGAACTTGGCCAGCAGGCCCGGGAAGCCAATGAGGAGAAGGTGAATTTTTTTACCAGCATTTCGCATGAGCTGCGAACGCCGCTGACATTGATCCTTGGTCCGGCCGATGAAATTATGGCCCATCCGAGGCTGCCGGTGTCGGTCCGTTCTCAACTGGGCCTGATGAAAAAAAATGCCATGCGTTTATTGCGGCTGGTCAATGAGCTGATGGATTTTCGAAAGATTGAACAGTCAAAAATGAAGATCCGCGCAGCGGAACAGGATATCACCGCATTTGTCACCGATATCACGCATGCGTTTGCGGCAGTGGTGGCAAAAAAGAAAATCAGTTTCGAAGTGAAATCGCAGGTGGAAGGATTAAAGGTCTGGTTTGATGTAAATATGCTGGACAAAATCCTGTTCAACCTCTTGTCCAACGCTGTAAAATATACCGGTGAGTATGGATTTATCCACGTAGTGATCAACAGGATCGAAGGTGAGATGGTATCGGTTCGTGTCGAGGATTCCGGCGTGGGAATGGAACCGGAAACAATGGAACATGCTTTTGATCTTTTTTACCAGGGGGAAGATGGACGCAATAAAGG
>SDZZ01000522.1 GCA_004173255.1 Chitinophagaceae bacterium
TGCCCAGGTCTTCGCCGCAGATGAGCATGTTGGTGGCAATATGTTCACCGTTTGCAAGTATTACTTCATTATCGACGTAATCTTTGACGGCCACATTCAGTTTTACATGGACACCCAGCCTGGTAAGCACGCGGAAAGCTTCGTCCTGCGCCGTCTTGCTCATCGGACCAAGCAGTTCGCCCCCGGAATCGACAAGATGGATGTGCGCCTGGAAGTTATCGATCTCGGGGTATTCCTTTACGGCCACGTTACGTCCCAGTTCCGCCAGCATACCCGCAATTTCCACACCCGTAGGTCCACCCCCTGCAATAACGATATTCAGGAGGCGGTCACGCTCTTCGCGGGTACTGGCACGCACTGCTTTTTCCATCGTCATCAGCAGGTGGTTGCGCATCATCAGCGAGTCGTTGATATTCTTCATGGGAAGCGCGTTCTTCTTCACGTTCTCCAACCCGAAAAAATTCGGCTCGGTACCCACACACAGCACCAGGTAGTCGTATCCCAGTGAACCTGTATCCGTATCGATGGTACGTTCGGCCACGTTCACCTGTTTTAACGTCCCGAGGTAAAACCGCTGGTTCTTTTTATGCTGGAATAACCGCCGGAAAGGATAACTGATATTACTCGGTTCAATAAATGCGGTTGCCACCTGGTACAGCAACGGCGGAAAGAAATGGTAGTTGTTGATATCTACAAGCGTGATCATGAAACGATCATCATTTGACAGCGACTTGATCAGGTTGATGCCAGCGAATCCTCCACCGACCACCACTACCCTTTTTATACTTCCATTTTCCATACCCCAAGTTAACGATTATTAATACGTGCATGGGGAAGACTGCAATTCGTGGGCCGAAAGCCATATGTCCCCGGCCACCGGATGATCCGGCAATAAAAACCGCAGCCTGGTTACTGTTCAGTCTATCAGTAACGGGAAGCAAATACAAGGGACGACATCAGCAACAGGAAACCTGCCAGGCTGAGGGCGCCACGGACCAGGATCATGTTCAGCCATTTTTCCTGCAGGCCGGGCATGTTAATAAGTTGTTCCATCGGGGTATTGCCAATGATTGAGTTCACAGGTTCACTGACGGTTTTTGCCAGCACCAGGTCAGCCAGTAAAAAAAACACGGCAATACACATAAGGGTACCCCTCACCGAACCCAGTTCATTTCTATGCAGTACCAGTACGGCAATTCCCGCCAGCATGGCGGAGATGTACAGGAATTTGTAACTGGTCCGCACAGCCGCATCCGTGCTTTTCCTTATCAGCATGAAGTCCATCGTAGACATGCCTTGCAGCACCTTATAATAACCGGTGAAAAAGTAACCAGCCTGTGAGGCGATCATAAAAAAAAGGGCGGCAAACAGGAAAAGGCTGAGGTTGGATAGGTTCATGACACAAGGGTTTGTACCGCGTTTTACGCAGTGTTTTAAAGCGGCAGCACCATGGTGATGCTGCTGCGAAACAGGTAGTGATAAAAAGAGTGGACCGATGGTTATTGCTTACCAGGATTCCGACGGGCTATACATCAAAACTGATCAGGCGGTGCTGCAATGCGAGTTTGATCAGCATGGCCGTGTTGCGGGCGTTGAGTTTGATGAGCAGGTTTTTGCGGTAAGTGTCGACCGTGGTAGTACCGATGAATAATTTATCCGCAATTTCCTTGGTGTTGCATCCTTCGGCAATCAGTTCCAGTACTTCCTTCTCGCGACGGGTGAGTACCGGCATTTCATTGGTCTGCAGTGATGACTTACGGAGTGTTTGCGCCACATCGAAACTCAGGTATTGCTGTCCCCGGTAAACGGTCTGCAGCGCGCGTTTGATTTCATCGCGTCCTGCATTTTTCAGCAGGTATCCCGAGGCGCCATTATCCAGCATGTTACGGATCATGGTTTCCTGGTTGAACGTAGTCAGGGCCAGTATTGCCATGGAAGGATACGCATCATATAATTCCTTACAGAAGTCAATCCCGTTTTCGTCGGGCAGGCTGATATCAAGTAACAGGATGTCCGGCCGGTTTATTTTCAGGTAAGTGCGGCAGCTGGCTGCATCGGCTGCATACCCGCTGAACTCGATACCTGGTTCATCCTGCAACAGTGACCGGATTCCTTCAATCACCATATAGTGGTCGTCGACAATAAATACTGAGATCATGGTTCAGATATTAACGGTAAAATGGACATACGTGCCTTTGCCGGGGTCGGACTTTACATCCAGTGAGCCCCTCAGGTATTCGATGCGTGAGCGGATATTTCCCCAGCCCATGCCTTTGCTCTTTTTCAGTAATTCAGGATCCATGCCGCGGCCATCATCTTCCACGGTTACCGACAACCGGTCGGGTTCATGGCTCAGCTGTACAATCGCATTCTTTGCACCGGAATGTTTGAGTACGTTGTTCAGCAACTCCTGCACAATGCGGTAAATGACACCACTTTTTGCATTGTCAATCTTCACGGGCAACTGTTGCAATGGCTGATACAGCACCCTGACCATTTCCGATTTATTGATGTTGGTACAGTAGTCGCTGATGGCGGCACTGATCCCGTATTTCAACAATGATTCCGGTCCAAGGTCCTGCGCAATGCGCCGCAGTTCGGCAATAGATTCGTCGAGCATCTCCACCGAACGCTCGAAAGGATCGCCCGCGATGCCGGAGTCCATTGCACTTCGCGATTGCTGGAAGGAATGTTTAACGCCGGATAACATCCCTCCAAGTCCATCGTGCAGGTCAGCCGCCAGTCGTTTACGTTCTTCTTCCTGGCCCTGGATAATCATCCGGGTGGCAAGCAGTTCCTGGTCCGTTTCCATCTGCCGCATTACCTTCTGCTGAAGCAATTGTTTCTGTTTATAGTTGTAGTACAAG
>SDZZ01000523.1 GCA_004173255.1 Chitinophagaceae bacterium
GATAGCCTCGTAACCCGCATCGTTGATGGCTTTCAGGGGAAATTTTTCCTGCGGGGCTTTCAGCTCCTGCAGGCATACGATATCGGGAGCGGCTTCTTCCAGCCAGCGGAGCAGTACGGGCAGCCGGCCATTTACCCCGTTTACGTTATACGTCGCAATCTTCATGATACAATCATTTGTTTTTTACCATCCAAATTCCCGACCAGAAACTTTGACCTCCACCGCATAAACGGTTTTTCAACCAGCAGATGGATAATCCATGCGACCAGGAAACAACTGACGATGCAGATAAAAAACACCGGCAGCCCATTCACCTTCATCCCAAGTTTACCCAACCAGTCCTGCATCAGGTGGATCACAATCTTATGTGATAAGTAAACAGCATAAGACAATGCCGCAATCATCGAACTGATTCTCGAATGAAACCGGTACAGGAAGAAATCAGGGCTCACGGCGGCCACCACCAGGCAGGCAAAACCAATACTGATCACCGGGAAAATAAAAACAGTGGAAGTCAGATCATACTGATCTGATAAAAAGAAAAATGCCCCGGTGAAAAATAGTAACCCTGCTAAAAAAAACAAGCCTGCATACTTAACCATTACCGCTTTCCACAACGGCTTATACCGGAACACCGCAGCAACGGAAACACCTGCCAACAACCCATCCATTCGGTTGTAAGTCGGGTAATACAGGTACTCATACCATTTCAGCACGGAATTTTCCTGCCCGGCAACAAATGTTTCATAAGAATAATAACGCACCAGGAACCCGCCGGCAAACAGCAACAGCAGCAACCACCAGCCTTTGCGGAATAACTTCAACTTCAGCAACACGAGCAAGGTTACCGGCAGCAACAAGTAAAACTGCTCTTCCACACATAGCGACCAGGCATGGGAAAAGGTTCCATAATGCGCAAGATCCAGCCCGAAATTCTGGGTGAAGGTCAGGTACTTCCACAACGGCGCCAGCCCCTCGCGTTCATGCGAAGCAGGTACCAGGAAATAAACCGCGAGTACCAATAAGTAAGCAGGCAGTATCCGGAACACGCGTTTGATAAAAAATTCCTTCGATGAAAACCAGCCGTCACGTTCGATCTGTGCAAACAGTTGCGAACTGATCAGGTAACCGCTGAGTACGAAGAAGAGGTCAACCCCCGTCCACCCATAAATACCAAAATCATCGACCCATGCCGGATGTTTAAACATACGATAGTGGAAAAGCAGCACAAGCAGGATTGCAATGGTTCGCAGGTGATCGAGACCATGCAGTTTTTTTGTATGTTCCAATGTTGGTTGATTATTCCCTGCCGTCAAAAATATTCCCTAAACCACCCAGTATGCTACCCTCCTCTTTACGGTTATACGAACCATACTGCATGATCCTTCCGGCAAGACGGCTGATCGGTAACGACTGCAGCCAGATACGACCCGGACCCCGAAGGGTTGCAAAGAATAAACCTTCGCCGCCAAATAGCACGTTCCGCACACCACGCACAAATTCAATATCAAAATCAACCGAAGGGGTATATGCAACCAGACAACCGGTGTCCACCTTCAACACCTCACCTGGCGTCAGTACCTTTTCTACTATATAACCACCGGCGTGAAGGAAGGCCAGGCCATCACCTTCCAGCTTCTGCATAATAAAACCTTCGCCTCCAAAAATACCGGTACCCAGCCGGCGCTGGAAATGAATGCCCACACTGACCCCTTTTGCAGCACAGAGGAAGGCATCTTTCTGGGCGATAATGGTTCCACCCAGCTCCAGCAGGTCGAGCGGGACAATTTTACCCGTATAAGGTGCTGCGAAACTGACTTTCTTTTTTCCCTGGCTGATATTGGTGAAAGCGGTCATGAACAGGCTTTCCCCCGTCAGCACGCGTTTTCCTGCGCTGACCAGTTTCCCAAATATCCCGGTTGGCTGTTTCGCCGAACCATCGCCGAAAATGGTCTGCATGCCGATCCCATCCTCCATCATCATCATTGCCCCGCTTTCCGCGATAGCCGTTTCGTTCGGATCCAGTTCCACTTCCACAAACTGAAGCTCTTCGCCGTATATTTTATAGTCGATTTCGTGATTCGTCCGCTGTGTATAGCTCATAGTTGATTTTTTATGAAGATAAAAAACATTTTAACGGCCTTCACCCGAATTCTGTAGCTGTTCACCGAAAAGTTTCGGACCGGGAAGGTTTACGAATCCCCGACCTTAGCCGCTCCGGATCCGGAAAAAAAGGTTCCCGGGCATTCCAACCTTTTGCCCGTCACGCACTCCTATTTATACAGACGTTGAAGACCGAAACCAACATACTAGTCGCAGTAGTAAGGCAGGCAGCCAGGGGTGACTCCCATGCCCAGGGCCTGCTGTATGACCAGTTTGGCAAGGCGATGTTCAACATCTGTCTCCGCATCACGGCCAACCGGCATGATGCCGAAGACCTGCTTCACGAATCATTTGTACTTGCCTTCCGCAGCCTGCACCAGCTCAAACTGGAAAAGAATTTTGGAGGATGGATGAAAAAGATCGTGATCAATGAATGCCTCCGGTATTGCCGCAAAAAAATACCCTGGGGTGAATTAAACGATAGCCACGAACAATCGCCAGCCGGGGAAGACGGCAACTGGTTCGATGGGCTATCAATAGAGCGGATCAACGAAGAAATAGCCCTGTTACCCGATGCCTGCCGCACGGTGTTTAACCTCTTTGCAATCGAAGATTACTCCCATCGCGAAATAGCCGAAGCACTGGGAGTATCGGAATCAACTTCAAAAAGCCAGTACCACCGGGCGAGGCAGCTTTTGAAATCGCGGATCATAAAAGCCACAATCAATGGATGAACTGAAAAAATATTTACAGGAAAAAAGGG
>SDZZ01000524.1 GCA_004173255.1 Chitinophagaceae bacterium
GAAGGCATCCGTTGTTTTCCACAGGATGGATCAGGCATTACCGCAGACACCGACCTGGTAGTCATTTCTACTGCTGTGGAAGAAACCGTGGATGAACTGAAACTGGCGCGTGAAAAAGGCATTCCTGTGATCCGTCGCTCCGAATTGCTGGCCATTATTGCCGACAGTAAAAAAACAATTGCCATTGGCGGAACCAGCGGTAAAAGCAGTACCAGCGCCATGTTGTTTGATATCATGGAGAACGCAGGGCTTGAGCCGGGTATCATCAGCGGGGCGGGTCTGATCAGCCTGATCAGGCAAGGCAAAATCGGCAACGCAAAAGTGGGGAAGGGCGAATGGCTCATTATTGAGGCAGATGAAAGTGACGGGTCAATCGTACAATACAAACCTGAGATCGGCCTGCTGCTGAACGTAGACAAGGACCACAAAGAGATAGATGTGCTGATGGATGTGTTCACGACATTCCGGAATAACAGCCGGCATTTTGTGGTGAATCGTTCACACCCACTGGCGGCTCAACTTTCCAACGACCACGGTGATTTTTCGTGGAACGCCTCCATTCCTGCAGCTTATATGGCCAGCAGTTTCCGGCAGGACGGGCTGAAAATTTCTTTTAAGGTAAACGGTGTTCCTTTTGAGATGAACCTTGTTGGTAAACACAACATGGAAAATGCACTGGCCGCTACAGCAGTGGCAACCCAGACCGGCCTGCCCCTCGCCGTTGCAGCCGATGCATTGAAAGATTACGAAGGTATCTACCGTCGTCACCAGGTGCTGGGTAAAAAAGCCGGCGTTTGGGTAATCGACGATTTTGCCCACAACCCCATCAAATGCGCGGCAGCCATTGAAGCCTGCCAGCCTATTGCGGGTAAGGTCATTGCATGGTTCCAACCGCACGGTTATGGCCCGACCAAATTTTTACGCAACGACTTTGTCACTGAAATAGGTAAGGTCCTGCGTCCGCAGGACGAAATCTGGATGAGCGAGATTTTCTACGCCGGCGGTACCGCGGTAAAAGACATCTCGTCAAACGACCTGATCAACGACCTGAAGGAACAGGGAAAGAATGCATTTTTTACCGAAGACCGTAATGATCTCGTAAAAGCAATCCGGCCACATCTTGATGATAACTGTGTGCTGCTGCTGATGGGGGCAAGGGACCCTTCACTCGAAGGGTTTGCCAAACAGGTCTGGGAAGAATTGTGATTGTCATCCCGGAGGGATATCATCCCGCAGTGTCCGTTGTCATCCCTTAGGGATCACATCCCGCAATGAGCGTTGTCATCCCGTAGGGATCACATCCCGTATGGTATTTTGTCATCCCGGAGGGATCACATCCCGAAGGAATCACATCCCGTAGGGTATTTTGTCATCCCGTAGGGATCACATCCCGAAGGAATCTCATCCCGTAGGGTATTTTGTCATCCCGTAGGGATCACGCGGCACTCAGCGAAAGCTTCGACTTCGACACGGGCTGGAACAAATACCAGCAAAGTGTCATCAGCAAACTATAATAAGTCTTTTCTGAAAATTTCCGCTGTGGAACGATACTCTCGGTTTTATCTTCTACCGACAACTCGCAAACTGCGATGGGATCGCCATGGTTTGCATCGCGGAAAATTCGGATCTCTTTTTCTGATTCATCTACGGAATAGAAAAAGCGTTCATTGTTAAACTCCACAAAATTATCCTGGCCAATATTACCGGTGTGGCCAATCCGGATTCCATATTCATTGGTGAGTACCGTGGTAGTTTTAAACAAACCTTCCTTCCTCAGCAGGAACACCCGGCGCTCATCACCAAATTCGATCCGTGCGGCATTCGAGGCGTTGTTGAAGGCAAGCGTTACCAGTTGTTTTCCGTTATTCCACAATGCAAAAACTGACTGGCCGATCGTAGAGGTTACTGATTCCCATTTCATAATAAAATCGTTTAGCGGCGGAAAAGATACAGGCTTTAACCAGCCCGGTAACATGGCATTTTAAAATTAATGTTAAGTTCATATTCGGCGTTCCGCGGTTAATAACTGGTTGATAAATGACGGGTAATCCACATTTTATGGGATATTTGCCCCTGAAATTAAACGATATGCTGAGCCAACAACAGACCAGGTTCCTTGACCGGGCCATTGAACTTTCTGCATTGGGGATGAATACCGGCCAGGGAGGGCCATTCGGATGTGTGGTGGTGAAGAATGGCGAAGTGATCGGGGAGGGGTACAATATGGTGACGTCCACCAATGACCCTACCGCACACGCAGAGGTGGTTGCCATCCGGGCAGCCTGCCGTCACCTCAAAAGCTTCCAGCTGGATGGTTGTGAAATATATACCAGTTGCGAGCCATGTCCCATGTGTCTCGGAGCCATCTACTGGGCGCGACCGGCAAAGGTTTACTTCGCCAATACCCGCAAGGAAGCAGCTGCCATCCAGTTTGACGATGATTTTATTTATGGTGAAATAACTGCAATGATCCATGAAAGGAAGATTCCATTCGAACATACGCCCAGCGGCAAGGCCAGGAAAGTATTCAGCGACTGGGTTTTATTACGGGATAAAAAAGGCTATTGATCCGGTTTAGTTCCCGTTTTTTAACCGGTGGATGACCAGGTAGCTGAAAACGATCAGCAGGAGCAGGATGATGGCGGAGATGATAAGCCATCCCTGGTCGGGAAGTTTCAGTTTTTCCCGGCGTAATTTTTTCCGTTCAACTTTCTTTTTTAGATCACGGTTCAGCTGTTCTACAATGCTGCTGATTTTCTTTTTATCCTGCAGTTCCTGCAATCCTTCCATTGCATCGTTGTCGAAATCGTTGCCCGCAAGCTGCTGTTCCACCGCATTCCTCTGCTCGCCCTCCAGTTT
>SDZZ01000525.1 GCA_004173255.1 Chitinophagaceae bacterium
ATCGGTGCTTTTGCGCTCGGCATAAAACGACCAGATGCTGGCGCCGGTTTTACCATCGATTGCCAACAGTTGTGCCCATCGTCCGCCGATGATTACATCCGTGGTACCGTCCTTGTTGAGATCCTGGAACACTGGCGAACCAACAACCTGGTTGATGCCTGGCACCACCCAGAGCGTTTCACCACTGTACCCGTCAAGGGCAATCACAGCTTTTGCACTCGGCCTCCCCTCCTGGCCTCCCGCCCCCATTACAATGTCGGGTATGCCATCGCCATTCAGGTCGGCAATACGCGGGGAAGAATAAGTACCGATGTCCTCCAGGTAAACCGACCAGCTACGGGCGGGTTTACCAGTGCAGGAGTAAAGGATAATAGTAAATGAGGCAAGTATGGTCAGCGATGTACGATGGAATTTCATGGAGTCTGCTTGAACTTGAATGAATTCCAAAGATACATTCGGCCGGCGAAGAATGTAAAACACCCGCTGGTAGCCAAACGTTGGCGAAGAATGTAGAACACCCGATGGTAGCCAAACGTTGGCGAAGAATGTAAAACACCCGCTGGTAGCCCAACGTGAAATGAAATGAAACCTGAAGGATGCACAACTAATAAACGATTGTCTCCAGTGTGACCGGACCAGCCACTCCGGACGACTGGTACTCGCTTTGTGGATTATAGTTGTTTACATTCAGCCATGTTTTCCTCTCACCCGGGGGTAGCTTACTGTCGCCAATCAACCGGTTCACCCAGGTGTTAACCACTTCAATCTCGACCTGGTTCACTCCTTTTTTTATAAAAGGTGTTACGTCGACCTTGTATGGTGCAGTCCATACCGATCCGGCTGGTTGCCCGTTGATCCGGACAATTGCCATCACTCCCACTTTACCAGTGTTGAGGTAAAGATGGCTTCCAGCGCCATTAATTGAATGGACATCTATTGTTGTTTTATAGATGGCAGTACCTGAATAATTTTTTATTGAAGGATCCCTGCTGTCTTTCCAGTCGATTAATGTATCCATCCTGACTGGTGCAAGCGGCCCGTTGAAGGCTGTATCAAAGGTAACTATCCATGGGTTTTTAAATGAAACGACCTCCACCGCTTGAGGGAAATTGCCTGGTTGCGTTTTGCTTCGGTTGTAATTAGTCAAAGCATTGCCCGAAGCAACGGACGAAATTGGTTTACGGAATATAACAAAGCCGCTTTGCAGTGGTTCCAGTTGCATTGGTATAATGGTATTACCCTCCATCAGCTCAAAATCCTTCAACACCCTGGATGAACCATCTACTGCGTCCCACCATTCAGGTTGTTTGTTTTTTACCCGGAAGGAAGCATTGAACCGGATGGTAGTATCTGATTGGTTACTGATAAAATAAATCTCCTCTTCCTTATCCTTGCGATGCGTGTACAGGACATGTTGATGACCACGGAAATCAGGCTTCAGGCCAATGGAACTGAATACCGAATCCAACCCCATATTGTTGTAAATTTTCCCTTTACCAAACCTCACTATGTCTTTTGCCTCGTTACCCCAGGCTTTTGTGGCGAGGGTCTTCACCTGTTGGTCTGCCGCTGGATAGTTTTCCATACTCGGCGATCGCTTTGGCGCCGGACCATACACACACAGACCCGCATTTACCATCGAAGTAATTTTTGCCAGCAACTCCGGCCGCATGGTCTCCAGTTTCGGTAATACCAGTACCCGGTAACTCATACCATCGGGTAATACCAGTTTTCCATTGGCTACCGATGCCCGTTCCATCAGCACCTCTTCATTGATATAATCATACGAATAACCGACCGGCAATTCCGGATCACGTGTACCCGTCATCTTCGGTGCGTCTTCGCCGATAAAATACGCCACATCGTTTACAGGCAAACCCTGTTGTAATAAATAATTACAACGCCGGATATAATCCATAAAAGCTTTTCCCTGGTAGAACCATGTATTTTTCCTGTTGAACTCTGTCCCAAACCAGGTATTGACTCCGGGGTTGCGGTTTTCGTAAGGCTGGGAAATAAACACATGGAACAGGGTGTGATTGATGCCTTCGGTAAATGACCAGTCGCCCCGTTTTTTTAACATGGCAGGATAGCGGGCAAAGGCCGCACCGCCTGCGGTAAATGATTCGGCTGCTACTTTTGTTTTTCCATAAATATGTGCCGCTGAAGACGCCGCCCTGCACTCAATATTCCCAAGGGTGCCTTCATTCCAGAATTCGCCCCCGATTTCATCCGATGCTCCGCCGTATTTCAGGAACTCGGAAGGAAAACCCCAGTGCCCGTAATTTTCCAGCCAGATTTTCAATCCGTTTTTGTTACTGATCTTTTTAAGTCCGCCGACATACTTTTCAGCTACACGATCGGCCACCAGCCGCCGGAGGTCCCAGAGAAAGCGGTCCGACCGGTCTGCGCTTTGTACAATACGACCAGTAAGCACCGGTAACCATGGCAACGGATCGTAGTGGTATCTGTCGCGGAAAATGTTGAGCATTCCGTCGGTCCAGTTTTGCGAACCGGTTTCATAACTGTCGGCCACCACCCACTTGAGTGAAGTCCTTTCCGACACTGGTATGCTTTGCTGGATTTTACCGACGAATGAATCAAAGTGATGCTGCATGGCTGCATCATTGATTTTGTCAATCTCCAGGCCCTGCCCCTCTGGTGATGCGGGGCTGTTGGTAACACCGGTCGGCATCATCCCGTAGTGTATGATGGTCCAGTCCCCGGCAGGTACGTCCCAGTTAATGAAGGAGTCGCCGTAATACCGGTCATTCAGGTTGACGATTTTTTGCTGGTCAATTACCAGCGACCGGTCAGCCGGTTCGCGTTGTACAGGCCACTGGTACTCGTTCCAGAGC
>SDZZ01000526.1 GCA_004173255.1 Chitinophagaceae bacterium
CCTGGAGCCTGGCCAGTGAGGGTTCCAGCTGGTTGGTGTCCATACTGAAAAAGTCATTGTCGAAACGCTGCACTTCCAGGTTCACCTTTACCCCGCTGATATCCGGGGCGTTGTCTTTACTGTTGCAGGAGAACATGGCGATGGCGAGCAGAAGGCAGAATCCGATTTTTTCCATAAACCTGTTTAAACGTGAATGGTCCTGAAATTGTTGCTGTAAATGTAGCAAGGAAACATTTATTGTAAATTTGTATCATGAAAATCGCATTAGCCCAACAGAACTACCATATCGGGAACTTTGAGGAAAATACACGCCGCATTATTGAAGGCATAGCCTGGGCAAAAAGCCAGGGGGCCGACCTGGTGGTCTTTTCCGAGCTATGCATCTGCGGATACCCGCCGCGCGATTTCCTCGAGTTCAATGATTTTATCAATAAATGTTATGAAGCCGTTGACCAGGTACGCCAGCACGCCGACACGATTGGTGTGCTCATCGGTGCACCTGCGCGTAATCCAATGACCGAGGGGAAGGACCTTTTTAATGCGGCCTTCCTGCTGTACGAAAAAAAGATTGTGGCCGAAGTGCACAAAACCCTGCTGCCCAATTATGATGTATTTGATGAGGTGCGCTATTTCCAGCCGGCACATGAATGGAACGTAATGCACTTCAAAGGGAAAAAACTGGCCGTCACTATCTGCGAAGACATCTGGAATATGGGCGATAACCCGCTGTACCTGGTGACCCCCATGGAAGAACTGATCAGGCAGGGACCCGATGTGATGATTAACCTGTCGGCATCACCTTACAACTATGCACAGGACACCGTTCGCAACAGCCTGGTGCGTGCACATACCCTCAAGTACAAACTACCCATGCTCTATTGCAATACGGTTGGATCGCAAACCGAAATTGTATTCGACGGCGGAAGCCTGGTATACGATAACAACGGCCGTAAGGTGGCTGAAATGAAATACTGCGAAGAAGACTACCAGGTCTTTGAACTGGAACAATTACTCGAACCGGCCGGAACGCCCGCCAATACTGACCTTCCGGTGTATTTCTCCGCGGCCGATGTGGGTGTGGGCGAGGACACCATCAGGTACCTCACCAATGAAAAAAATATGGAAGAGATTTACCAGGTGCTGCTCCTGGGCATCTCCGATTATTTCAGGAAGATGGGTTTCACCAAAGCGATCCTTGGATCTTCGGGTGGTATTGACAGCGCCGTAGTGCAGGCCCTTGCGGTGGCTGCACTCGGAAAAGAAAATGTTCGCGCCTTGCTGATGCCATCGGGCTATTCCACTTCCCATTCCGTTTCCGATGCGGAGGAACTCAGCCGCAAGCTGGGTAATCCCTATGATATTGTTCCCATCCGTAACATATATGAGAAGTTCCTGGAAGAGTTGCATCCCATTTTTGGTGACCTGCCGTTCAGCGTGGCAGAAGAAAATATCCAGAGCCGCACCCGTGGCAACCTGCTGATGGCTGTTGCCAATAAGTTTGGGTACATACTGCTGAACACTTCCAATAAAAGTGAACTGGCCACGGGATATGGCACCTTATACGGGGATATGGCTGGTGGTATTGGTGTGCTGGGTGACCTGTACAAGATGCAGGTATTTGCGCTGGCGCGTTACATTAACCGCAACGGTGTTATTATCCCGGAGAATATCATCAGCAAACCACCATCGGCGGAGTTGCGGCCCGACCAGAAAGACAGCGACAGCCTGCCGGAGTACGACCAGCTGGACCGTATACTTTACCAGTATATTGAATTGCGGCAGGGTCCACGTGAGATCGTTGCAAAAGGGTATGATGCTGCGCTGGTAAGCCGCGTATTACGTATGGTCAACAACAATGAATATAAACGTAACCAGTTCTGTCCGATTATCCGCGTAAGTTCCAAGGCATTCGGGGTTGGCCGGCGTGTACCCATTGTGGGAAAATACCTTTCGTGACCAGGTATTGCTTTTCAAGTGGGCTGCTTAAGATCAATGCACCAGTGTTACCACTACCTCTACCGGGAATGGAGCCGGGATCAGGGTTGTTTCCTGCGACAACACAAGGGTCGTCGCATTAACCGACACAAGGTTGAATACATTATTACCACCGGGGATGAGTGCAGCTGAAAGGGTGATCTTTGTTTCTGTATCATTGAACGCCCAGGAGAAGTTGCCGGCTGTGGTGGGGTCGCATACTACGGCGGATTCTTCCACTTTCCCTTTCAGGTCTGCATAGAAGGTCACAACGTTATCAAGGTAACAGTCAGGGAGCAAAGCCGAAACGTCTGTACCGGCTGCAGTGACCGTACTGATTTTCCACGAAGACGCTGATATCTGCTGGGTTGCCAGTGAATCACCACCATCATTATCATTCTTTTTGTCACAACCCATCGGGATCACCGAAGACAACAGCAGCACATTGAAAAGGAGGTTACGTAGTTTCATCACGGGTTTTATGTAAAAATAACGACTGGAGCGGGAGTTGCAACAAAGAAATGGGAAAAAATGCCTGTATTTGACAGCATTGGTGATATCGGCAAATATTTTGCTTCATTCCAATTCGTATTTTGTGTTATATAAATAATCCTCATGCTCAAATCCGCAGATGATATCCGGCAGCTGAATGACCGCATCAGCCAGGCCGGCCAGTTTACCGATAAATTAAGGAATGAAGTAGGCCACGTGATCATCGGGCAGAGCCACATGCTTGACCGCCTGCTGATCGGGTTGTTGAGCAATGGGCACATCCTGCTGGAAGGGGTACCGGGGCTTGCAAAAACACTGACCATTAAAAGCCTGTCGACCGCCATCCAGGCCAAATTCAGCCGGATCCAGTTTACCCCCGACCTGTTGCCCGC
>SDZZ01000091.1 GCA_004173255.1 Chitinophagaceae bacterium
TACTTTCGGTGTGGGACACTCCTCCACCTCTATTTCTGCTGCCCTCGGCATGGCCATGGCCGCCAAGTACAAGGGGGAAAAGGACCGGCAAACCATTGCCGTTATCGGCGACGGCTCCATGACAGCAGGTATGGCCTTCGAAGCCATGAACCATGCGGGTGTGGCCAACACCGATATGCTCATTATCCTGAACGACAACGGCATTGGCATCGATCCCAATGTAGGTGCACTGAAAGAATACCTCACCGATATCACCACATCCCCTACCTATAACAAAGTCAAGGATGATGTGTGGAAACTGATGGGGAAACTTCCCGTTGGTAAAAACTTTACCAGGGGTATGGCCCATAAACTGGCCGAAGGCATGAAGGGAATGGTAAACAGCAGCGCCAACCTCTTTGAAGCACTGAAGATCCGGTACTTCGGACCTATCGATGGGCACAATATGGCCAAGCTGGTCGACACGCTGAAAGACCTGAAAGAAATTCCCGGACCCAAACTCCTGCACATCATCACTACCAAGGGAAAAGGATATGCACTGGCAGAAAAAGACCAGACCAAGTGGCACGCGCCCGGATTGTTCGACAAGGTTACCGGCGAAATAGTCCGCAAGGTGTATGACACCCCGCAACCGCCGAAATACCAGGATGTGTTTGGCCATACGCTGATCGAACTGGCTGAACAGAATAAAAATATCATGGGCATTACCCCGGCCATGCCGTCCGGTTCGTCCATGAAATTCATGATGGAGAAAATGCCCGACCGCGCCTTCGATGTGGGAATCTGCGAGCAGCACGCCGTTACACTGAGTGCCGGCCTCGCCACCCAGGGCATGAAGGTGTTCTGTAATATCTATTCGTCGTTTATGCAACGGGCATACGACCAGGTGGTACACGATGTGGCCATCCAGAAATTACCGGTGGTGCTTTGCCTGGACAGGGCCGGACTGGTTGGCGATGACGGACCCACCCACCACGGTTGTTATGACATTGCCTATTTCCGCTGCATACCCGATATGATTATCAGTTCGCCCATGAACGAAGCTGAATTGCGCAATCTGATGTACACCTCGCAGCTGGATTCAGTGAAGTATCCGTTTGTAATCCGCTACCCACGGGGCGAAGGCGTGATGCCCGAATGGAAAACGGAGATGAAGGAAATAACGGTGGGCACCGGTCGTAAACTGAAAGAAGGAACCGAGCTGGTCATCCTTACACTCGGCCACCCTGGAAATTTTGCCGCTTCTGCTATCCGTGATCTCAAACGTGACGGACTGAACCCCGGCCACTACGATATGCGGTTTGTGAAACCACTCGATGAGGCACTGATGCACGATGCCTGCAGTAAATACGAAAAGATCATAACCGTGGAAGACGGGACCACTACCGGCGGCTTCGGCAGTGCGGTGCTCGAATTCATGGCCAGGCACGGATATAAAAATGAAGTGCGTATGCTGGGTATACCCGACCGGCTGGTTGAACACGGCACGCCAAAGGAACTCCATCACGAATGCGGTTATGATGCAGAAGGCATCCGTACAACCGTACTTGAAATGATGAAGGGAAAGATCACTGTCGAACTTTACTCATAATACATTCCACCTGTATCTAAAACCTGTACCTGGCTCCGTACCCGGATCCTTCTTACCGCCACCATGAAAAAAACGATCCTACTGTTCTGCAGTTTCCTGTCCTGTATTTTCTTATCTGCCCAGCAGCCGACCCCGAAAAAAGAAGGCTGGCACCTGCTGGATCCTGCATCCACCGGCTACCTGGGCATCAGCCTCGACGAAGCATATAAACTGCTCGAAGGCCGTACACCGTCGCACATCATTGTAGCAGTCATCGACAGCGGACTTGATACCGCACAGGAAGACCTGCAGGGGGTGATCTGGGTAAATGAAAAAGAAATACCCGGCAACGGAATCGATGACGATGGCAACGGGTACATCGATGATGTGCACGGATGGAATTTCGATGGAAGTGCTGCCGGTGAAAACCTCGCCCGCAATTCGCACGAGATCACCCGTGTGTATCACAACTGGAGAAAGGAATTTGAGGGAAAGAAAGAAAATAAGATACCCGCTGATCGGCGCTTCCTGTTTGGACAGTGGCAGAAAGCCGCTTCGATCCTTGAGGCAGAATATAAAAACGCCACGCAGGTACTTCCCCGTTTGCTGGAAATGCAGAAGAACCTGCAGGGGGCAAAAAAGGTGGTTGAACTGGCGCTGGGTAAAAGTGACTTTACATCGGCCGACCTGAAACCGCTTGCCGGTGAAAATGCCATCATCCATAATTCCGCAACCATCTGGTATAATATGTTCGACCGGTTCAATGATCCCACCATTACCAGCAACGCGGTGATGGCCAATCTTGATACGTATGCCGGCCAGCTGAACACCGCTGTGGCCCGGTATAAAACGCCCCCCGAAGATTTCCGGGGACAACTTACAAAAGACAATTACGAAGACATCAACGACCGCAGCTACGGCAACAACAACCTGAAAACAAGCAGCGGCAACCATGGCACCCTGGTGTCGGGAACCATTGCAGCTGTAAGGCACAATGGTATCGGCATGGATGGCATAGCCAATGACGTGAGCATTATGGCAGTGAGGGCAGTTCCGGGCGGGGATGAACATGATAAGGATGTTGCACTGGCAATCCGTTATGCGGTCGACAATGGAGCACGCGTAATCAATATGAGTTTTGGCAAACCGGTTTCCCCTTACAAGCACCTGGTGGATGACGCCGTCCGGTATGCCGCATCAAAAAATGTACTGCTGGTGCATGGTTCGGGCAACGATGGCAAGGATATTACAAAAGATATTTTTTACCCCAATCCGGTTTTCCTGGAAGGGGATACTGCCAGCAACTACATTACTGTTGGTGCCAGCGGTGACAGGAGCACGGGCGCCATTGCAGCGCCCTTTTCCAACTACAGCCAGCGCTCAGTCGATGTGTTTGCACCCGGTATGTATATTTATACAACTGCTGCAAACAATGTGTATGAAGGGGCCGATGGTACCAGCCTCGCCAGTCCCGTTGCCACCGGTGTGGCCGCATTGCTTGTTTCCTATTTTCCCAGGCTTACACCGCAGGATATAAAAAAGATTATGGTGCAGACGGGCACCACTGTTCCGGCCCTGGTAGCATTACCCGGTGAGCCCGAAAAACAGGTCCCTTTCAGTACGCTTTCGGTCAGCGGCAAAATCATCAATGCCGCAGCTGCCGTAAAAATGGCAATGGAAATGGAGGCGGCTAAATAATTCCTGCGCCCGCGTATGGAATCGGCCCGCAGCCACATCATAGATCCAATTTATTTCCATGAAGCTGATCGCTTTCAGTATTGCCAGCCTGCTCGGGATCATGGGTGTACTGGTATTCAGCCGGGACCAGCATGCGGTTAACGACCAGCCCCCGGAACCCATCAGTGCTGCCCTGAAATTAAAAGCCGGGGAAGCCCGCAGTTTTGTGGAGGGCAAAAATTACAATGACCAGGTGGTGTTCCTGCTCGACTTCCGTATCAGCTCATCGCGGGCCCGTTTTTTTGTTTATGACCTGAAAAAAGATTCCGTTCTCAACAGCGGACTGGTTACGCATGGCCGGTGCAACCAGGAATGGCTCGAAGGAAGGCAATATGGCAATACTGTTGGCTGCGGCTGCTCGTCACTCGGTAAATTCAGGATCGGGAAAAAATACAAGGGGATGTTTGGCCAGGCATACAAACTGCATGGCCTGGAAACCACCAATGACAAGGCTTTTGACCGGTTTGTCGTTCTTCATTCACATGAGTGTGTACCGGAATCAGCGGGGCAGCAGGAGATCTGCCAGAGTGATGGGTGCCCTACCGTGTCACCCAATTTCCTGAAGTACCTTCAACCAATCATTGACAGGTCGGACAAGCCGGTCATGCTGTGGATTTTTGAAGGCTGAGGGCACAGGGCATTTGTCCATCAAAAAGTTTATGACCTGCACCCCGCCGCAAAAAAAAGCCGCTGCACAAGGGCAGCGGCTCTTACAAGAGGTCAATACATGGTTAAGCGAGGCTTGCTTCCATACTGATTTCAGTGTTCAGCAATTTGCTGATGGGGCAGTTGGCCTTTGCATCAGCAGCCACTGCTGCAAATTTTTCTGCATCGATTCCCGGAACGGTAGCCGTTACTTCCAGGTGGCTGGAAGTGATAGAACCAGCTTCCAGGGTGATGGTACATTTGGTATCGATATTATCTGCGGTAAAACCGGCTTCATTTAATGCAAAGCTCAGCTTCATCGTAAAACAACCTGCATGGGCTGCGGCAACCAGTTCTTCCGGATTGGTACCGATTCCTTCTTCAAAACGGCTTTTGTAAGAATAGGCAGTATTGCTTAACACGCCCGACTGGGTGGTGTTGGTTCCTGTACCTTCCTTGCCTGAGCCTTTCCAATTTGCTGTCGCGAAACGTTTCATATCCCTGGTATTTATTTGTAAAAAAATGATTACTTGTTGCCTAGTGATGTTGCGACCATCAGTTCTTTTCATTACTCCCTGCGCCCTCTTCATTCCCATCCACATCATCGCTGCGGTTGCCATTTGTTCCGGCATCGTCCCCTTTATTTCCATTCACATCATCGCTGAAGTTGTCGTCTGAGTGATCCCCTTCGGCATAAGCATTTTCCGCCTCACCTGAACCCTCCGCCTCAGCTGAGCCTTCGGCTGCAAGCCCGTCAAATGCGGGTGCAGGCTGCTCATCATCAAGGAATACCGGACCGTACTGATCCTGTACGCTTATGTTTGCCGCATCCGGATCATCGTCCAGTTCGGCCAGCCTTGTTTCAGGGTCATTGTATTCGATGAGGAAATTATTCATGCCATCACCGATTACAATCTTCATGAACTTCTGCTGTACCAGTTCAAGCAGCGACAGGAAAAGGAAGATTGCATGCACCCGGTTCTCTGCTTTCTCGAAGATCTTTTCAAAGGTGACGGTGCGTTCTTCCCTCGAAAGTTCCAGCATATCATTCCTGCTGGCTTCCATGGTATAACGGTACTGCACCACGGTATGCACCGGCTTGTTCACCCGGTCAGAATATTTCTGCATGGCTTTTTCAAAAGCCTTCATCAGTTTGAAGATGGTGATCTGCTGGATCTCGGTGCCTTCGCCCGCGTCTTCGCCGATCTGCGACAACTCTTTCTGGATATTGCCCCTTTTGACCATCAGCATGCGGATCGCTTCCATTTCGGCCATCTCGGCCGATGCTTCCTTGAAGCGTTTGTATTCAAGGATCTTGCTGATGAGTTCTTCGCGGGGGTCAATCTCATTTCCCTGGGCATCGATTTCCTTGCGGGGAAGCAGCATTTTTGCCTTGATCCGCATCAGCGTGGAAATAAAAAGGATGAACTCGCTCGACAGCTCAATATTGAGCGCTTCCTGTGAATGGATGTAGTCAAGGAAATCGTTGGTGATGCGGGTAATCGGAATATTATAAATATCCAGTTCGTCCCTTTCAATAAAGAAAAGAAGCAGGTCAAACGGACCTTCAAACTGGGCTAATTTAATCTGGTAGGTAGTGGGATTTGCCATATAAAAAAAATGAACCCTGCAGCCGGCCGGGTGGCCAAAAACAGGGCTCAAAAATAAGGGAAAAAGGCTTCCCTGCTATTTCTTTAATGAGTCGCGGATCTCGCGCAAAAGCAGCACATCTTCCGGTGTGACAGCCGGTGGCGGCACGATCTCTTTCTTCTGCATTTTGGTCATTGCCTTGATAATCAGGAACAGGATGAATGCGATAATGAAGAACTTGATAACTGCCGAAAGGAATTTACCGTAACTGACTGCTCCCCATTTCAGGTTTTCCAGGTTTTCAGCGTTGGCCGCCTTCAGGGCCGGTGTCAGCAGTAATGGAGTGATTACATCATCGACCAGTGAGGAAACGATACTGCCAAAGGCCGCACCAATGACCACGGCTACCGCCAGTTCGACCACGTTTTTTTTAAGTGCAAATTCTTTGAAGTCTGCCCAGATGCCCATATGTATTGATTTAAGTGAGAAAATAGGGATGCGGTGATCCCGGTTGGTTTATGATTTGATAGCCGGGTATTTCATGTCCAGCCCCTTCAATGTGTCGCGTAACGTTTTTGCAATCAGGTACTCTTTGTACCAGTTCTGGTCTGAAGGTACGACCAGCCATTCAGGATCGTTACAATTTTTAAACACATCCTCATACATAGTGCGGTATTTATCCCATAATTCAGCTTCCTTGAGGTCATTCGCATTGTACTTCCACATTTTCATGGGGTCGTTGACCCGTTCCGCCAGCCGCTGCTGCTGTTCTTCCGGTGAAATATGCAGGTAACATTTCACCACCTGTGTATTGTTATGGGTTACCAGCAATTTCTCAAACTGGTTAATGGCCTTCATTCTTTTTTCGGCCAGTGAGTCATCGATCCAGCCATGCACGCGGGTAATCAGCACGTCTTCATACTGTGACCGGTTAAATACCTGGATCATGCCTTTCTGCGGGGTTCTCAGGTGGATCCTCCATAAAAAATCATGCGACAGTTCTTCGGCCGTGGGCGTCTTGAAAGAATGCACCGTTACCCCCTGCGGATTCATATTACCCAGCACATTCCTGATCACACCATCCTTGCCACTGGCATCCATACCCTGGAGGATGACAAGCACCGAATGTTTCGACTCGGCATACAGGACATTCTGGAGGTCATTCAGTTCCTTCAGGATCTCAACGGTTTCATCCTTTGTTGTCTGTTTATCAAACTTCTTCGGGGCTCTGGTATCAAGATCTTTCAGGCTTATGCTCATGGGTTTTTTTATATGCCTGCAATATAAAAAATTAGTGAGTACAGGCGGCTTTTATAATCTTTGCCTATGAAGAAGTATGCCAGCTGGTTTGCCTTTATACTCCTCTGCCTGATCTGGGGAAGTTCATTTATACTGATGAAGGTGAGCAGCCAGGGACTGACTGCACCACAGATTGCCGGTGTGCGGATCTTTTCAGCCGGTGTTGTTTTTATCCCGTTTGCCCTCTGGTTTTTCCGGAAAATCCCGCGCAATAAAATTGGAGTTGTATTACTCACGGGCATCTTCGGCAACCTGCTGCCCGCGTTCCTTTTTGCGTATGCCGTTACACGGATCGACAGCTCCCTGACCGGTATCCTCAACTCACTCACGCCGGTGTGTGTCATAGTGATCGGCGCATTATTTTTCCGGTTAAAAGTACCCGCGCACAAAGTGACCGGCGTGCTGCTGGGTTTTGCCGGTTTGTGCCTGCTTACCTTTACGCGCGACGGGGTGGACCTGGCCAACCTGGGTTATTCGTCGCTGGTGATCCTTGCTACTTTTTCGTATGGGCTCAATGTAAATATTGTGGCCAGATACCTGCAGGGCGTGAATCCCGTTCACGGTGCCTCTGTATCGCTGGCCTTCATGACTATTCCAACAGCGATGGTGTTGTGGGCGCAGGGATTTATGGACCTGCCATTTGATGATCCTGTGATCCAGTGGTCCATCGTCAACGCCGTACTACTGGGACTGGCAGCCAGTTCCATTGCCACTACCCTCTTTTATTTCCTGGTGCAGAAAGCGGGCGGGCTGTTTGCCTCACTGGTCACCTACGGCGTACCGTTTGTGGCCATCGGGTGGGGTTATTATTTCGGGGAACCCATTACCTGGATCGAGATCGGTTGCCTGGGCATTATCCTGCTGGGGGTTTACCTTGCCAACCGGCAGGTTAAACCGACATGATATCCTTTTCCTTCTGGGCAAGGTGTTTCTCGATCAGTGCAATGTACTTATCCGTTACCTGCTGCATTTCCGCTTCGGCATCTTTTGCAGCGTCTTCACTGAGACCGTCCTTCTGGAGCTTTTTCACTTTTTCAATAGCATCACGGCGGATACTGCGCACTGCCACTTTTGACTGTTCGCCTTCAGCGAGACAACGTTTCACCAGTTCCCGGCGACGTTCTTCTGTCAGCGGTGGCAGGAACAAACGGATGATGACCCCGTCGTTCTGTGGGGTAACCCCGAGGTTCGCCGCAATGATGGAACGCTCGATGGGCTGCAGCATATTTTTTTCCCAGGGTTGTATGCTGATTGTCCGAGCATCGAGCACGCTGACATTGGCTACCTGGTTGATGGCCATGGGACTGCCGTAATAATCCACTACCAGTCCGTCCAGCATCTGCGGGTTGGCCTTGCCTGCCCTGATCCTGGTCAGTTCAGCCTCGAGGTGGCTGATCGCTTTCTTCATCTGGTCGTCCGAGCTGCTGGTTATCGTCGCTGTATCTTCTGTCATAACGGGTTGGGAGGATCCTTAATGCAGATCCGGTTGCAAATCTAGGGAAAGAGCCGTTTTAAAAAAAAGGCCGGCCGTTAAAATTGGAAAGAAGGAGTTGATCAGTTGTTCTCCGGGTTTACCGTTTCGTGGATCAGTGTTACCACTTTCGACGGTGTTTTCAGTTCGGTTGCGCCACTGATACCGCGGGTAATCACCATTCCCTTACGCGGACGCAGGTAATAAAGACAGGCAATACCAAACAACGCAAGGGAAGTCATACCGATCAGCACAATGGTTGATCCGAGTGAGCGGGCCGACCAGGTAAGCATCAGGAACAGGATGTTTACCGACAGGCATACAAGGGTGACTGCCGCATGGTTGAGTCCCCAGCCCAGGAGCAGGTGATGGATATGGTTGCGGTCGGGGGTAAAGGGTGAACGTCCGTTAAAAATGCGGATAGCAAATACACGCAGTGTATCCACCAGCGGCAGGAACAGCACCGATACGCCCACTGCCACTACCGATGATACCGGCACTTTTACAAACTGCCCGCTGGAAATGGTAATGAATTTGATGACCAGTATGGAGGCCACCAGCCCGATCATCAGCGAACCCGAATCACCCATGAAAATTTTTGCAGGGTGGTGGTTGAAGATCAGGAAGGCCACCAGGCTGCCGCACATGGAATAGGCCAGCAGTGCGTAAGCCAGGTTTTCATTCATATAAAAATAGGTACCGAAGACGAGCATGGTCATAATGCCGAGGCTTGCTGCCAGTCCATCGATGCCGTCAATCAGGTTAAATGAATTGATCACCAGGATAATGGTCAGGTAAGACAGTGCATAGGAAAAACCAAGGGGAAGGTCCTGGAGCCCAAGGAAGCCATGCATACTGTCAATCCGGACACCGCCGAGATGGATCAGGATCGAAGCAGCAATCAGCTGGCCGATAAATTTTTTGGTAGCCGACAGTACGATGATATCATCTTTTAACCCAAGGAAGAAAATAACAAGTGCTGCAGCGAAGTAGTACTGGAATTCGGGGTTGCCGCTTATCTGGATGGCAAGGAGGGCCGATAAGAGAAAACCGCTGAAGATGCCGACACCGCCAAGGGAAGCCACCGCGTGGGTGTGCAGCTTGCGTTCGTCGGGAACATCAAAAAGTTTTTTCTGGTCTGCAATCGTCAGGATTACCGGGATCGCCAAAAAGGTAATGATAAAAGACACGGCAGCGGTCAACAGTATATCGAGCATCGACTAAGGTTTAACTTCTCAAAAATAGGTGTTCACCGCAACAAACAGATTAATATCAGGCATGCGCTCGTCGTAACGAAAAAGAACGCATTTTTGCAATGAATACCTATAATTGGGCTGACAATATACAAAAAGTTTAAAAAGTCGATAAATTATGGCAGAACTGAAAGATATAGCTAACCAGATCCGGCGGGATATCGTGCGGATGGTCCATGGTTCACAAAGCGGGCACCCGGGCGGTTCCCTGGGATGCACAGAATTCTTTACCGCCTTGTATTTCAAGATACTGAAGCATGACCCTGCGTTCCATATGGATGCAAAGGACGAGGATGTGTTCTTCCTTTCCAATGGACACATCTCACCGGTTTTTTATTCAGCACTGGCCCGTTCAGGCTATTTCGACATCAAGGAACTGGCCACTTTCCGCAAACTCAATTCGAGGCTCCAGGGGCACCCTACCACGCATGAACACCTGCCCGGTATCCGGATCGCTTCCGGTTCGCTCGGACAGGGCATGAGCGTGGCAATCGGGACCGCACTGGCCAAGAAACTGAATAAGGATAAATCGACCGTATTCTCCCTCCATGGTGACGGGGAACTGGACGAAGGCCAGAACTGGGAAGCTATCATGTTTGCAGCCCATCATAAGGTCGACAACCTGATTTCAACGGTTGACTGGAACGGGCAGCAGATCGATGGGCCCACCGATAAGGTGATGAGCCTGGGTAATATCCGCGCCAAATTTGATGCATTCGGATGGATGACGCTTGAAATGAGCGGCAATGATATGGACGATGTGGTTGCTACACTGGAGAAAGCAAAATCGATGACCGGCCAGGGCAAACCGATCGGAATCCTGATGCATACTGAAATGGGTAAGGGCGTCGATTTTATGACCGGCTCACACGAGTGGCATGGCATTGCCCCGAATGACGAACAGCTGGCGAAAGCACTGGCACAATTGCCGGAAACGCTGGGTGACTACTGATTTAAACTCTTTCGTGATGATATTCAACCTGCCGTCAACCGGCAGGTTTTTTTTGGATTCTACTCGCTGCGTAATGTAAACTCATGCATGGCCGCCTTCCTGGCAGGGATCCATGACGCAATGAGGGCAATCACAAATACCGTGGCAGCAACCAGTGCAAAGTCGGCAATGCGCATTTTTACCGGGAAATAATCAATCAGGAAAGAGCCACCTTCCAGCGGGATCAGGTGGAAATTGATCTGCAATACACAGATGATGAATGCGATGATCATTCCGGCAGCCGTGCCGATAAGTGCCAGCAGGATGCCTTCGCTCAAAAATATTTTCTGGATAAACCGGCTGTCCGATCCAAGCGCCCGTAAAATGCCAATGTCTTTTTGTTTTTCCATCACCAGCATGGTCAGCGCACCGATCATGTTAAACGCCGCCACCACCAGTATGAGGCAGAGCACGGCATAGATGATCCATCGTTCAATGTTCATCACTGAGTAAAGGCTCTGGTTCTGCTGGTACCGCGTCCGCACCGCGTAACCTTTATCGAAGATCTTTGCCACTTTTGCACTGAGTTCATCGGCGCGGTCGGGGTCGTGCAGTGCAATCTCCAGACCGGTGTACTCATCTGCTTTTAACCCCAATGCCTTTTTTGCAAAATCAATATTGGTGATACCATACTTATTATCAAAATCTTCCTGGATCTGGAAAGCTGCCGAGGTGCTGATGGAATCACTGGTTACATCGTTCATCGGGTCAAACTGTACCGAGTTGCTTTTGCGGAACAGGTAGATCTGCAGGTAAAACAAATTCCGGTCTGCCTGCACACCCATGGCCCCTTCAATACCCGCGCCCAGTATAAGTTTGGGGTCATCGGCCGAACCAAGTTCGTATTGGCCTTTGACCAGGTGATCGGCCACCCCGGCCACATACCGGTAGTTGGCATCCACGCCTTTCAGGAAAATGAGTGACTGGTATTCACCGTTCTGCAACAGTGCCTTTTCTTCCACTACCAGTGAATAATTTTTTATGCCGTCCAGTTTCCTGAGCTGGTCGAGCTGCGCCTGGGTTACGGTTATATTTTTTCCCGATTCGGGCAACACCTTGAGGTCCGTATAAAAGGAGGAGTACAGTGATTTTACCAGGTCTTCAAAACCATTGAATACACTCAGCACCAGTATAAGGGCAGTTGTGCCGATCACGATGGCGGAAATACTGACCCATGCTATGATGTTAATAGCATTCGTCGTTTTTTTTGCTTTGAAATATCGCCAGGCGAAAAGGAAATGCAATGAGTTGCTGGGTTTTTGTCGTGAATGTGATTGCCTTGCCGGCCAGGGCAGCCATGCAGCCAGCCCCTGCCCCGTTCAGTTATTCTTCCGGGGCTTTTGGTGAACGTCCCTGCGCCTTATCGTCTTCCTCAATTTTTTTGAACAGCTCTTCCATTTTAAAAACATGATCGAGCGTATCATCCTGGTAAAAACGGAGCACGGGTATACTGCGCAGCTGGTGACGCACCCGTGCTGCCAGCTCCTTTTTTATTTCGTGGTGTTTTTCGTCGATACGACCCAGCACCTTTTTAGCATCGGTCACCTGGAAAAAACTCAGGTAAAAACGGGCTTCCAGCAGGTCGGGTGTTACTTTCACGGAAGAAATGGAGATCATGCCACCTTCGATCATGGTCAGGCCAAGCCGCTGGAAAATCAGGTTCATTTCCTCATTCAGTAATCCCGCTATCTGTTTCTGTCTTTTTCCTTCTTCCATATCAAAAAATTGAATAATTGGCCCGGCACCTGCCGTTCAGGGGATGTTAACTCCCGGTCACCGAATGCGGTTTGGGCTAAGGGTGTAAAATTAGTTACTTTGCCCCGTTTAAGTGAATAAGAACTAATGAAGAAATATTCAAGGATTTTCAGCTATCTCGGCAAAAAAAAGGGCAAGCTGGGCCTTTATTTTATCTATACGGTGCTTTCGACCATTTTCGGCGTTATCTCGATTGGTATGCTGATTCCGTTCCTAAGTGTGATCTTCAAGGTGGAAGGCGCGCCGGGAGCCGATACCATCAAGAGTAACGCGCTTGGCTCGTACCTGACCGACAACCTCAATGCCCTGATGGCATCCAACGGACCGGCGGCAGGCCTTACCGTCATCTGCATCCTGATCGTACTGGCCACACTGCTCAAGAACTTCT
>SDZZ01000092.1 GCA_004173255.1 Chitinophagaceae bacterium
ATCCACAATGATGGTGATAATAAAAACAGGATGCCGCTGTTCCTTACCAAAGAATTGTCGGACCGTTGGATCGCCGACGCAGATCTGACGGAAGAGGAGTTCAGTAAAATTCTTGATTTTGAAATGCCGTCAGAACAGCTGGATGCATTGCCGGTGTTTACCATCCGGTCAGCAAAATCCCGCCCGGATGAAAAAGCAAAAAATGAATTCTGGCAATGGGAGAAACTACCGGCACTGGGCGAAGGGAATCCCGATTGAATGGTCAGTTACCCACCGTCATTTTTACGCTCGTTTTTGCATTGACCGGCGTGGTGTTCCCCATCATTTCTGCAGTACCGGTCGATACCATCTCCGATTGTTTTTCGCGGATAATGCCGGTCTGACGGTTGATGATAATAGTGCCAGTGGTCACACTGTTGAGGGTAGTGCTCGATTCCATGCCCATCAGTGTTGCCTTCAGCACGCTTTTTCCGTTGGTCTGGAAACTGACGGTTATGGTTGAATCAGCAATCGATTCGATTTTATAGTTGGTGGTGGAGGCGCCTGACTCGTTGCTCGTCTGGGTTTTCCACGTATCACCCACCACCGGGGTTTTATCAGGCAGCACCTTGAAAAAACTGGCCTCACCTTTAGCCGGCGGCTCGGATACTGAAGTGAGGTCACGCAGCATATTCATTACAATCACCAGCCGTTCATCGGTCTGTTCGGCAGGAAATGATTCCGGATCCACTTTCATCACCGTTCCGGCAGGATCAATTACAACATCATATTTTTTCGACAGGATTTTCCGCACCGGCTCACCCCACTGCCCGCTGATATCTTTTTTATTATCGGAATCGAATGATTTTTTCGACCCCATACCATTAAATAAAAAACTGATCTTCTGTGCCTCGTGATGTAGGGTGAAAAAATCTTCACTGGCATTGGTCACCTTGTAATTGTGCAGGGCTTTACCATCCAGCGTAAAATCGATTGCCTGTCCCATCGCCTGCTGGGTAATGCTGTTCTTCACCGTTACCTCCACATTGAAAACCTGTCCCTGTTCCATTGCCAGTTTGACCGGCTGGTCCTGGGCGCCTGCAAAAAAAACAGTGAAGGAAAAAAGACAGGTAAACAGGGTGTTTTTGATCATGGGCTGGGTATTTTCTGAAAAATGACGAATGTTTTTATAAAACGATGCAGGCCCTGCGAAAATAACCGATGTTCCTGTTTAAACAATACCTTTAACGTTCACATTTAAAATTTACAGATCGCTTATGAAAGCAGTATTGTTAGTCGGATTCCTGTTATCGGGGCTGGGCGTTTTTGCGCAGGACCTGAAAACCTTCAAGTTGTATGATCCAAAGGCCGATGCCGCCAGGGGTATTGAAGCTGCAGTAAAAGAAGCAAAGGCTTCGGGTAAAAATGTGTTTGTGCAGGTGGGCGGCAACTGGTGCATCTGGTGTATGCGGTTTAATAATTTCACCACGAAGGACGCGCAGATCGATTCACTCATAAAAGCCAACTACGTGGTATACCACCTCAACTGGAGCGAGGAAAACCAGAACGAGGCATTGCTGACAAAATACAAGTTTCCCCAGCGGTTCGGGTTCCCGGTCTTCCTGATCCTGGATGGTAATGGCGAACTGCTGCATACACAAAACTCGGCGTACCTCGAAGACGCGGAAACAAAATCTTACAACAAGAAAGAAGTGGTTGGTTTCTTCAGGGACTGGGCGCCTTCCGCCTTCGACCCGGCAAAATATAAACAGCCATGAGCAGCGGCACGGAAGAATTTATTGCTATAGCAGGCAGCCGGTTTAAGTTCAGGATGTTCCTGCTGGCGAAATTACCCAGTGCTTATTTTGCCGGACTAAGGGTGCAGGAAATTGATGCCCGCAAAGCCGTAGTCAGCGTGCCTTTCAGATGGTTTACCCAAAACCCTTTCCGCTCTACCTATTTTGCCTGCCTTGCCATGGCGGCCGAAATGAGTACCGGTGTACTGGCCATGGCGCAGGTGTACAAACGCAAACCAGCAGTGTCGATGCTGGTGGTTGGCCTGAAAGCGGAGTACTTCAAGAAAGCCACGGGGCGTACCTGGTTCACCTGCGAAAGCGGTGACGAGTTCCGCGACCGGATCGCCGACTCGGCGCGTACAGGCGAGCCGGTCACCGTTACGGCCCGTTCGACCGGGCGGAACGCCGGAGGGGACATCATTGCTGTATTTGATATCACCTGGTCGTTCAAGGCAAAATTATAAATGATCGTTGATGGGTCCGCCATGGACCCGTTATTACTTAAAAATTGCGGATATGAAGATTGCTTTCCATGGAGCGGCACAGACCGTTACCGGTTCCAAACACCTGGTCACTTTAAAAAATGGTAAAAAGATCCTGCTCGACTGCGGCATGTTTCAGGGCATGGGACGCGATACCGAAGCAATGAACCGCGATATGGGTTTTGATGCCCGTGAAGTGGACGTGATGATCCTGTCCCATGCGCACATCGATCACTCCGGCCTGATCCCGAAGCTGGTGGGCGATGGTTTCAACGGTAAAATATTCTGTACGCCTGCCACGAAGACCCTCACTGCCATCCTGCTGGAAGACAGCGCCGAAATCCAGGAATCGGATGCAAAGTTCAGCAATAAAAAACGCGCACAACAGCACCTGCCTTACCAGGAACCACTTTATACTTCAGCCGATGCGGAACGCGCACTGGAGATGCTGGTGCCTGTTGAGTATGGTCAGTGGGCCAATGTAATTGAAGGGGTGGAAGTGATGTTCACCGATGCCGGCCATATTATCGGCAGCGCCTGCGTACACCTGAAAATAAACGAGAATGGTAAACTGCTCCGGCTGAGTTTTAGCGGCGATATCGGCAGGTACCGCGATGTGATCCTGAAGTCGCCCGATGTATTCCCCCAGGCCGACTATATCCTGATGGAATCCACCTACGGCAACAGCCTGCATGACCCGGGTGACAGCACTCCGGAACTGTTACTTAAATGGATCCGCGACGTGATCAGTAAAAAAGGGAAACTGATACTGCCCGCATTCAGCGTCGGACGCACCCAGGAAATCCTGTTTGCACTTAACCAGCTGGAACTGGAAAACACGCTGCCCGATATAGATTATTATGTCGACAGCCCGCTGAGTATCGAAGCCACCAGTGTGGTCAAAAGTTACCCGTCTTATTTTAACAGGAACATCCAGCAGATCATGAAAACGGACAATGATCCGTTTGCCTTCCGTGGCCTCAAATATGTCAAAACGGTTGAACAGTCCAAACAGCTCAACTACCTGAATGGACCGATGGTAATCATTTCGGCAAGCGGTATGGCCGATGCCGGCAGGGTGAAGCACCATATCAGCAATACCATCGAAAACAGCCGCAACTCGATCGTGTTCACCGGGTATTGCGAACCACGTTCGCTGGGCGGACGATTACTCGCCGGTGCAAAGGAAGTCGGCATCTATGGGGTCGACCACCAGGTGAATGCCGAGATAGGTTCCATCCGTAGCATGAGCGCCCATGGCGATTATGAGGACCTGTCCCAGTGGTTGTCCTGCCAGGACCCTAAACTGGTAAAAAAATTATTCCTCGTCCATGGCGAACCCGATGTACAGGGCGAATTCAAAAAAAGATTGTTAAAAAAAGGATTCCCTGATATCATGATCCCCGAACGTCATTTTGAAATCGGGCTTGATTAGTATTGCTTTCCCAATGTTTGTTACCCGCGGGATATTGCAGTTGCGCCAGACCCTACCAGGGTGACCCTGTCTTTCCCTATTTTTCACATCTCGTTATGACGGAAAGGGTTCCTTTTTGCGTTTATATAATGAATGGCCGGTGGTCATTCGTATAAACAAAAAAGGAACATCAGATATGAAAAAGTACTGGAAGGCCTGGAGCGGATATATCGCCGTTGTCTTCTTGCTTGCAAGTTGTGCTCCAACCGCCCACGTTGAAAAAGACGATACGGCAGATTTCAAAAGTTATAAAACCTATGCCTGGATCGACAAGGATGGCGAAGGGAAAAAAGACCGCAACCGGTCAAATGACCTTGCTGAACAAAAGATCCGTGAGGCAGTGAACAAGGAACTGGCGTCTTCGGCCGGCTGGAGGGAATCAAAGAAAAATCCGGATGTATTGCTCAGTTATGACCTGCTGGTGGAAAGGAGTGTGAAGAACCAGCCTGATGCGGTGTATTCGCAGCCATTCACGCGCACGTTCTATAACCCTTATCGTGGAAGGTTCTTCAACGTGTATTATCCGTCCCAGTTTATGGGTTATGATAACCGCAACGTTCCCGTTCGCGAAGGTACAGTGACTATTACCATGACCGATGCGCGCACCGACAAGGCTGTGTGGCAGGGCTGGTCGACCGGCGAGATCGACAGCCGCAACATGAGCTCGAGGGAAATAGCGCAGGGCGTAAGGAAAATTTTCAAAAAATTCGATATCGCGAAAAACTAAGGTGAGCCCGGCTGGCTGGCGTTGGCTGGCAAAGTTCACTATCGTGAAAAACTTGTTTCGAAGGACGGTTTGGTTGATGCCCCGGGCTTTTTGCCGGGGCATTTCCGTTTGCGGTAACTCCCGCCGGCGGGTGGCGCCGCCAGCCCGGCCGCTTTGTCTTCGAAGATCCATGTCGATGGTCAAACATAGGGTTGGACGCCTCCGGGCCTTGCCAGGCAAGGGTTAGCGCCATCCCGGTCCTGCAAGGAATTACCTGATGGCCACCCTCCATACCCTTTTTCGGTCACCCCTGCGCCTGTTGGCAAACCTTCCGCTGTTTCCCAAAAAAAGTTTTGGAAATACAAAAATAATTCTAATATTGTATACCAGTATGTACCAGTATACAAAATTGGTTATTACGAAGGCTCACCTCTAAACTGTAAAAAAGACCAAAACGATTGTTTATGAGTATCACGAAAAACATTTTCAAATGCTTGCTCTTCCTTGGGGTGCTGTTGCAGGCAACCCTGACGTTCGCACAGAACGTCACCGTATCAGGTACCATTTCAGACGCCTCCGGTAAAACGATACCGGGTGCAACAGTAACCGTCAAAGGAACAACCACAAGCGCCGCTGCCGATGCATCCGGTGCTTTTTCTATTGTGGTCCCTGCCGGTTCAACCACCCTCATCATCAGTTCGGTTGGTTACGTACCGTCGGAAGTTGATGTTACGGGTAAAACATCAGTGACCGTTACCCTGCAGCCCGACAGTCAGTCGCTCGAGGATGTGGTAGTGGTAGGTTATGGTACCGTTCGCCGCAAGGACGCAACCGGTGCAGTAGCCAGTATCGGCACCAAGGATTTCAGTTCGGGCGTCATCAGCAACCCGATGCAGCAGATTGCGGGAAAGGTGGCGGGTCTTACCATCACTATTCCGAATGGTGATCCGAACGCCGATCTCACCATCCGCCTCCGTGGACAAACATCACTGAGCGGCGGACAAACACCCCTGATCGTGCTCGACGGCATCCAGCTCGATGACCCGAACCAGATAGCCAGCATCCCCGCAGGTGATATCGCTTCCTATGATGTATTGAAAGATGTGTCCGCAACGGCGATCTACGGTTCACGCGGTGCCAACGGTGTAATCATCATCAACACCAAAAAGGGTGCAGCCGGCCGTACAAGGGTAGAGTACAACGCCTACATCGCATTTGATAAAATGTCGAACGACTACGACCTGGCCAATTCGGCAGAGTGGCGCCAGGCTGCAGTTTCAGCTGGCATCAACCAGGGTACCATTGATGGTCTGGACAAAGGGGCCAACACCGACTGGTCCAAGGCCATCACCCGCAATGCATTTACACATAGCCACAACGTTGCGCTCTCCGGCGGTTCAGGTACCTTTAACTACCGCGCTTCGGTAAGTTACATGGACCAGGAAGGGATCGTGCTCAATACCGGCAAAGAACAATTTGGCGCCCGGTTCAATGCACAACAGAAAGCCCTGAACAATAAACTGGATATCCGATTCTCCGTTCAGTACAATGAGAACCAGCAGAAATATGCAGACTATGCAATTTTCGCTTATATCAATACAGCGCTGCCGACCTACCCGGTGTTCAACCCGGACGGCTCTTATTACCAGTTCAACGGATTTGAACAGCAAAATCCGGTTGCCCGCCAGGAGTTACAAACCAACCAGGGAAAACAAAAACTGATGCAGGTACTGGGTGGTGCCGACTATGAAATCATCCCCGGCCTGAAAGCTGGTGTGCTTGGTTCTGTATCCCGGTTCAACATCCTCCGTGCCTACTTCCAGCCATCATTACCCGGGGTCGGCAACATCAACAGCGCCAACCAGTCCAGCGCCGATGTAAACTCACTCAAGGGTGATGTGCATATCAACTATGTAAAAAGTATCGGTAAGAGCAACCTGAACGCAACGGTTGTCCACGAGTATAACCAATTTAAAAACCAGAGTTTTTCTGCCGCCGGGCAGGACTACCTCGTACCCGCACTGGGCCCGTGGTTCCTCGGTGGTGGTAACCCAACGCAAAACGTAATTGCTTCCAGCCAGATCCAGTACCAGATTGCTTCTTTTCTTGGAAGGGTCGCTTACAACTGGGATAATAAGTACTATGCCACGGCAAGTTTCCGCCGCGATGGATCCTCCAAATTTGGTGAAAATGAAAGATGGGGTAATTTCCCTTCCGCATCCGTTGCCTGGAGAATCAAAGGCGAATCATTCATGGACGGAATTTCATGGCTCGATGACCTGAAATTAAATGCAGGATATGGTGTGGTGGGTAACCAGGACGCCATCAGCCCCTATGCAACCGAATTGCTGCAGGGCGGTTCTACCCGGTACTACAATCCGTCGAACAGCCAGTTCCAGTATCCGCAGTCCTATGCGATTACACAGAACAGCAACGCCAACCTGAAATGGGAAGAACGCCGCGGTGTAAACGTCGGATTGAATTTCGCCATTCTCCGTAACCGTGTTACCGGTAATATCAACTGGTACAACGATCGCACTAAAAATCTCCTTGCGCAGTATACTGTACCGGTGCCTCCCTATTTCTATCCGACCATCCTTGCCAACGTAGGTGAGCTGACCAACAAGGGACTTGAAGTACAACTGGCCGCTGATATCGTTCGGGGTAAGGACTTTACCTGGAATGTAGGCGGACAGATCACCCGCAACCGTACAAAAATTGAAAATCTTTCCGGTGACATCGAAGGCACTCCGGTAACACTGGATGAAGTGGTACAGGGCCAGGCAACCGGCCGTGGTTATGCAGCCAACTATATTACCTACCTCAAAGTAGGATACGCACCATATGTTTTCCAGCTGGCTGAATTTGCCGGCCTGGATCCAAATGCAACCGGTGCAAGTAACCAGCTGTATTACCTGCCCGACGGACAAACCACCACCAGCGTAAGCGCGGCAAGGAAAAAGATCATCGACCCGACTGCACGTTTCAATTATGGTTTCAACAGTACCATGGGTTACAAACAATGGGGACTGAACTTCTTCCTTCGTGGTGTGGCCGGACAGAAAATCTTTAACAACTACCAGAACGTAACCAGCAACTTCGGAAGGCTTCCGGGAAACAATATCACAAAGGAAGGCCTGAAGAACGGGTTCCGCGGCTCGCAGACTGCCTCCACTTACTGGCTGGAAAATGCAGGCTTCTTAAGGATGGACAACGCCACGCTCTCCTATAATTTCACAGGTATCAGGGGAATTGAAACCCTTCGTGCCTATGTGACGGGCAGCAACCTGTTTGTGATCACTGATTACACAGGGCAGGATCCTGAAATCCAGGTGGGCAATAGCGTTCAGTCGTACATTGATGCCAACGTATCCGGCCTCGGTTACTACCCACGCAGCCGCACCATTACCATTGGAATTAACGTCGCCCTTAAGTAAGCAGCCATTTGATTGACCAAACATTAATAAAGACCGATATGAAACATAAAAATATTTACAAATTTTCGCTGATCGTAGTGGCCGTGCTGACGCTGTCGGCATGTACCAAACTCGATAAGAAAATATACAGCGTTGTGCCAAACCAGAACTTCTGGCAAACCCCGGCGCAGATTGCAGCAGGTGTTGCACCAGCATACGCTAACCTTTCACAGATCCCGGCGGGGGAATTCCAGAACCTGATGGAACATTCAGCTGACGGACAACTGACGCCTGCCCGGGGGTCCGACTGGCTCGCGGCCGGACAACACATCGAAATGTGGACACATACCTGGCATGCAGAAACAGAGGCAGTAGTAAATACATGGCCTGACCTTTACCGCGGGATCAGTAACATCAACTTCATCCTGAGCGTGGTAAACAGCCTGGACCCTGTTCCGGCGGACCTGCCTGGTATTAACGCCGAACTGAAAACCGTGCGCGCACTTTATTACTACTGGGCCATGGACCTGTATGGTAATGTTCCCCTGGTGACCGACTTCAACACCGACCCAACCACCATCACCAACAGCACACGTAAACAGGTGTATGACTTCGTTGAATCAGAAATCAAGGCCAATATCAATGCGCTGTCGACTTCCACGGGACTGACTACCTACGGTCGTGCCACAAAATACCTGGCCTTCACCATCCTGGCCGAACTCTATCTCAACTCGGAGATCTACGTCAACCAGCCACGCTGGGCAGAGGCAAGGGATATGTGTGATTCAATCATCCTGAGTAATAAGTACTCCCTGATGACGAATTACTACGATAACTTTTCGCAGAATAACCAGACTTCAACCGAAAACATCTTCTCGGTACCATTCGACAACGTGAACATCGGTGGTAATAATATCCAGACCCAGACACTGCACTACGACAACGAACCCAACACCGGCATCGCCGGGGGCGGATGGAATGGCTATTGCAGCAACGCTGAGTTTTACAGCAACTTCGACACCACCTCGGTTTATGCAAAACGTGGGCAGAATACCTATCGTACTTTCCTCGATTCACGTTCAGGGCAATACCTCGTGGGACAGCAGTTCAACGAGCGCATGACGTATCCTCCGAGTACCAACGTACTCGTGGCAAGTGATAACGCCGCGCTGCGCCTCATCGATAAACAAACGGGTAAACTCCTGAGCTTTTATCCGAATGTAAAAGAGGTGAACAACCCGACCGATACGTTCCGACTTGCAGGTGTGCGTAGCGTGAAGTTTTTCCCGAACCCCGGCATTCAAACATCCATGAGCAACGACTTCCCGCTGTACCGGCTCGCCGATATCCTGCTGATGCGCGCTGAGGCCTCCATGCGGAATGGTTCGGCCACCGGCGTGGACCTGGGTTATGTAAATATGGTACGCACCCGCGCTTATGGCGGTGATGCGTCCAAGAACTGGACCATGGCCGATCTGACCCTGCCCAATATGCTCGCCGAAAGGGCACGCGAACTGGCATGGGAAGACCATCGCCGGACCGACTGTATCCGCTTCGGTACATTCGGAAACGCGCGCATACCGGCGAAAGCACAGGATCCGGACCGCCACCTGGAAATCTTCCCGATTCCCAAGGCCGAATACCTGACCAACCCGAACCTGAAACAGAACCCGGGCTACCCTGCATTCTAAGCGTTAGATGTGTATATACAAAGAAGCAGCCCTGTTCTCAGGGCTGCTTTTTATTTACATTGCAATAGTGAACACCATGAAACGAACTCTCCGGCTTGCTTTTCTTTTTTTTGCCGCATCCTGCGGACACCACCCGGGTAAACAACCAACCGACGGTCTGTTTGAACTGCTGCCGGGGGAGGAGACGGGCATCCACTTCAACAACGAAGTGAAGGACAGCGCGCAGGTCAATATCCTCAACTTCCGCAATTTTTATAACGGTGGGGGCGTAGGGATCGGCGATATCAATAACGACGGTAAACCGGATATTTTTTTTACCTCCAACCAGGGTTCCAATAAACTCTACCTGAATAAAGGCGAATTTAAATTTGAGGATATCAGTGCAAAGGCCGGTATCGAAGGCATCTATAAATGGCATACCGGTGTCAATATGGTTGATATCAATTCCGATGGCTGGCTCGATATCTATGTATGCAACAGCGGTGATGTAATGGGCAACCTGCGGCAGAACGAATTGTATATTAACCAGCGCAACGGAACGTTTAAAGAAGAGGCCGAAGCCTGGGGCCTGGCCGACAAAGGCATCGGCACCATGGCGGCATTTTTTGACTATGACCACGATGGTGACCTGGATTGTTTTATCCTGAATAACAGTTTCCGACCGATAGAAAGTTTCGGATACGACCGCAACATCCGGCATGTCCGGAGCGAAAGTGGCGGACACCGGCTATACCGGAATGACAACGGCCATTATACGGATGTAAGCGAAGCCGCAGGCATTTATGGATCAGAGATCGCATTCGGCCTGGGCGTAAGTGTGGCCGATCTCAACAATGACGGCTGGCCCGACCTCTATGTATCCAACGATTTTTTTGAGCGCGACTACCTCTACATCAACCGGCACGACGGTACGTTCAGTGAAACAATCACCGGCGCCACCGGCCATACCAGCCTCGCTTCCATGGGGAGCGATATCATGGACATCAACAACGATGGCAATCTCGATATTTTTACCACCGATATGCTGCCGGAAGATGATTACCGGTTGAAAACAGTTTCCCGGTTCGACGACTACGATGTACAGGCTGCCAAACTCAACAATGATTTCCACCACCAGGTACAGGCCAACTGCCTGCAACTGAATAATGGCGACGGCACCTTTAAAGAAATTGCAGATTATGCAGGGGTGGAAGCTACTGACTGGAGCTGGGGTGCACTCAGTTTTGATTTTGATAACAACGGATGGAAAGACCTGTATGTGTGTAACGGTATCAGCAGGGACCTGACCGACCAGGACTTCCTCGAATTTTTCAGTGCGGCAGATACACGCCGCCGGGCGGTTGACTCGGGCTTCAGTTACAAAACGTTCCTCGAAAAATTAAAAGCCACACCGATACCCAATTATGGCTTTGTAAATAAAAAAGACCTCCGATTCACCAACGAAAGCAAACGCCTGGGCCTCGCCACTCCCTCCTTCAGCAACGGCGCAGCATACGCCGACCTTGATGGTGATGGTGACCTCGACCTGGTGGTGAACAATGAAAACATGGAGGCATTTGTCTATCGTAACCAGACCTCCGAACGCTCCATCGCCAATTACCTCAAAATAAAATTTGAAGGACCTGCAAAGAACAGGCTGGGCATCGGTGCGCGGGTAACAGTTTATGCCGGAGGCCAGGTACAGGTGAATGAAAACATGCCGTGCCGCGGATTCCAGAGTTCCACCGAATCGTACCTGACCATCGGGATGGATACACTCCGTATGGCCGATAGTGTGGTGGTGCGCTGGCCCGGACTCAAAACCCAGACGATCCGCAATGTAACAGCCAACAAAACCATCAAGGTAAACATTGCCGACGCAACGGGTGTTTTTTTAGCGGCACCCCCAACTGCGACACTTTACCTCAACTCAACCCCCGATATCCTCAGCGGTAACTATACCCACGTGGAAAATAATTTTATCGACTTTGACCGGGAGAAACTGATCCCGCGAATGATCTCCACGGAAGGACCTAAACTGGCAACTGGTGACGTGAATGGCGACGGCCTTACGGATTTTGTAATGGGCAATGGCGCAGGTGATCCGGCGAAATTGTTCCTGCAGTCGCCCGATGGCAGGTTTACCCGGTCACCCCAATTTGTATTCGACCAGGACAAACAATCAGAAACAATCGGGGCTGCGTTTTTTGATGCGGACGCTGATGGTGACCTGGACCTGGTCATGGTGTCGGGTGGCAATGAACATGCCGAAGGCGACCTTGCCCTGCTTGCCCGCCTGTACCTCAATGATGGCAAAGGCTTATTCACCCGGGCTTTCAGGGGATGGCCGATTGTTTCAGTCAATGCTTCCTGCGTCACGATTGCAGATGTTGATGGTGATAACCGCCCCGATATTTTTATTGGTGCCCGCAGTATAGCCGGGAGTTATGGCCTGCGTCCATCCAGCGTGCTGCTCAGGAACCAGGGCAACGGGGTGTTTGTAAATGCAACGGAAAAGATAGCACCATCATTGAAGAACCTTGGAATGGTAACCGATGCGGTATGGGATGTGTTTGATGCGGATGGCCTGCCATCGCTGGTGGTGGCTGGCGACTGGATGCCTCTGACCGTTTTCCGGTATGTAAACGGCGAACTTAAAAAGACCGGGGAGCTCGACAATTCATCCGGCTGGTGGAACGCCATCATATCGGCCGATGTGAATGGTGACGGATTCAAAGACCTCGTGGCCGCCAACCGTGGCCAGAACTCGAAAATCCGCGCCGACCGGGACCATCCGGCCCGCTTGTTTGTCGATGACTTTGATAAAAACGGACAGGTAGAATGTGTGCCTGCCTATTATAAAGACGACGGCATCTCCTATCCATTTAACCTGCGCGGTGATTTTGTGGCACAGATGCCGGTGATGAAAAAGAAGTTCCTGTATTACTCCACTTATGCCGGCAAGCCGATTGATGAAGTGCTCACGGCCGGACAGCGGAAAGCGGCGACCGTACTGGATGTACGGGAAACAAGGTCGATGCTGTACCTTGGAAACGGAAAGGGTGCATTCAGCCCATTGGCTTTACCGGTGGAAGCGCAATTGTCGTCCATGTTCGCGGTGCTGGCAACCGATCTTAACGGCGATGGCAAACCCGACCTGCTGATGGGAGGCAACC
>SDZZ01000093.1 GCA_004173255.1 Chitinophagaceae bacterium
TAAAAAACAGCGGAAAAAATATCAAATCCGGTGTCACTGTCGTTTTTAAATAACCGGCGTTCCGGATCATCCTGTGAAATGTCAATGTCCTGATCACTGATCCCCTGCTGGTAAAGCAGGCCATATGGTTCAATGCGCAGTTCCTTTTGTGCAAGGACGTTGGTGCTGTAGTTGATGCGCGCGCCGGTATGTGCAGTATAAACGGAAACATCGTTGGTGACGGTCCATTCATGGCCCGACACCTGCGTTCCTATAAAGGCAGCTATATATTTTAAGCGGGGGGTAAGTTGTTCTGCAAAAACTATCACCGGATAAAGTTAGTTATCCCGGCCCGTTTTTTCCATCACCGGAAGCCTGTGTACTTCCATTATTGTTTCAGGCAAATGATACCAGCATTGTTCCTGTCCGTTTTGTTCCATCACCTGAAGTCCATCTTCCCGTCTGTAATCGCCTCCCCTGAAATCAGTTTTTCGCGCGACCGTTTTTTTCCACCCATTGCTGGTTGAAAGATTTACGGGGAAATTCAAGCTTGCCGTGGTTCTTTGTCCAGGCCTTTCCGATCAGGTTGATCATCCTGGTCTTGACCGCACCATTTGCCATATTCATCCAGCCACGGCGAAGCATGGCGATCTTCCACATCTTCCAGGCCATTTTTTCAGAGCTGGGGGCCAGACCCGCAACCGCTGCTTCATGGCGGTTATCCAGCAGCAGTTCATGGAGATTGATCTTCACGGCACATACTTCGGTACAGTTGCCGCAAAGCGAAGAAGCATGGCTCAGGTGTTTCCACTCGCCCAGTGTCTGCAGGTTGGGGGTAATCACCGAACCGATCGGACCGCTGTAGGTTGCCGCATAGCTATGTCCACCGATATTTTTATAAACGGGGCATGCATTCAGGCACGCACCGCAACGGATACAGTAAAGGCTCTCGCGTTGCACCGGGTTGGCGAGTATATTGGTGCGGCCGTTATCGAGCAGGATCACATACATTTCATCGGGGCCATCTGTTTCCCCCGGCTGACGTGGTCCGGTAATAATGGTGTTGTAACTGGTTATACGCTGGCCTGTGCCAAAGGTGGAAAGCAATGGCCAGAATAACCCGAGGTCAGTCATGGATGGTATCACTTTCTCAATCCCTACCACTACGATATGTGTCTTCGGCATCGAACTGCTCAATCGCCCGTTGCCTTCATTTTCCGTAACCGCGATGCCACCGATATCGGCAAGGATAAAATTTGCACCGGTAACACCTACTTCAGCCTGCGCATATTTTTCCCGGAGAATATCCCGGGCCACCAGCGTGAGTTGCGACGGGGTAAGGTTGGGATCGGTACCAAGTTTTTCGGCAAAAAGCCGTGCCACGTCCTCCTTGCTTTTATGCATCGCGGGCGTAACAATATGATAGGGCGCTTCCCCGTCGAGCTGCTGGATATATTCACCAAGATCCGTTTCCACACTTTCAATACCCTGCTTCTCCAGGAATGCATTGAGATGGATTTCTTCCGTCACCATACTCTTGCTCTTGACAAGGGTTTTACAATTTTTTGCCTCACAGATCTTGCGGATCTCTTCAAGTGCATCGGCTGCGGTTTCGGCCCACAGCACCTGCGCCCCTCGTTTGGTGATTTCCGTCTCAAACGACTCAAGCGAAGCGTCAAGTGACTCGAGTGCCCGCCACTTCAGGTTCTTGGCGCGTTCACGGGCAAGCTCCAGTTCGGCAAACTGTGTTTTACCCATCGGCACCACCGCATTGTATTTACCAATGTTGAAGTTGATGGTCTTCCGGTGGGCAAGGTCAATCGCCTTCTCGGCGCTTTTTATCCTGAACAGGTCAGCGGTCTGTTTCATTTAATTTTTTTTAAGAGGCAGCAATGCACCAGCAGGTTTATTTTTCCCCGGTTTCATAATGCTGCTGCGCAATGGCATCCAGCGTTTCGTAAAACTCTTCGCCGTACTTTCGGATCAGGGGTTCTTTCAGGAATTTGTACACCGGCACTTTCAGGCTTTCACCCAGGCTGCAGGCCGGGCTGCACAGCACTTCACGTGGTTCGTAATTGACGCGCTCATAGTCGCCATGTTTCCCCTTCTTCGAAATAATGGGGTACAGGTGACAGCTGATAGGCTTTTTCCAGGGAATCAGTTTATCATAGTATGCCTGTTCGAATGCACACTTGATGAGGCCGTTCTTTTCGCGGAACCCGTACACACAGATGCCGTTATCACTCGCCAGGGTTGGGGTAACCCACCCAAATTCATTGTCATACTGGTAAAAACCCTTTGTCTCAATCTCCCTGATTGCATCCTGGGGCAGGTAGGGTTTAATAACTTCATAGTATTCCGTTACCATGTTCAGTTCTTCATTGGAAAGCGGCGCACCGGCATCGCCCTCTTCGCAGCAACCGCCCTTGCATTTGCCAAGGTCGCAGACAAACTTCGCCTCCACCACGTCATCACTGATCAGTTTATTGTCAATTACGATCATCCACTTTTTTGGGCAAATTTACGGGTTATTGGGCTCCGGGGGCTTATTACGGCGGAGCCATTTTTCCCTGAAGCTGCGGCCCGACTGGGTCAGCCGGTTATGCGACGTCAGGTAATGGATCACCTTGTGCTCCAGCCAGTGGTGCAGGGGCAGCAGGATGGCCGCCAGGCAGATCATGAACAGCAGGTCACGCCAGGGTTCGCCCTTTGTCAGTGAATAGATATTCTTTTTGAAAATGAGAAAGATGAATTCGAAAAACATCAGGAAGGCGAAAAAGCCGATCATCTTGATGGTGCGGGCCGATACCCGGAACATTCCCAGCATTACCAGCAGGAGAAACAGTCCCGTTATACCCAGTGTGATAGCGAGATACTGGATATTGTCGCGCTTCCGTTTGTGCTCGAGGGCCTCCCGTTCCAGTCTCGCCTGGCGCTGCTGCTCATCACTGATTTCCAGTTGCAGCATATCTTTTTCCTTACTCAGGCTCTGCAGGCTGTCCTTGTAGGTATGGCTGAGATTATTGTAAAACAGCGCCTGTTTGAAATCACCTTTATCCCTGTATAATGTGTCCAGTTCTTCGGCAGCACTGCTCATGTAAGTAAGGTTGCCCGTGCTGGCGGCAAGGTCACGTGCCTTCAGCAGGAATTCCTCGGAAAGTGCATAGTTTCCCAATTGCCGGTAGATGACACCCATGTCTCCGTAATACCCAAACCCGTTGAACGCATTCATCCTGTCGGCAAAAGGCGCCATCCGCTTGTAGTAGTGCAGGGCAGAATCATATTTTTCCAGTCGCGCATACATAAATCCGTACGACTGATCGATGAGGTATTCAAAATTGACCGACTTCAGGAACGTCAGCATCTGGGGATGGGAGTTAAAATAATCGAGCGCTTTCTGCGGCTGGTTGGCACTCATATAATCATTCACGATGCTCTGGTACATCATCGCCTTCATGGGCTCAAACTTCAGGGAATCCGCCAGTTTCAGTGCGCGGTCGTAATACGTCATCGAGATATCGAAATTCTTTTTCCGCCCGTATAACCTGCCCAGGTTATTATATTCCTGTACGCGGTTGTATGGTGAGGCACCGGTCAGGATCCTGTCCAGCTGCTTCAGTGATTTATCCGCATAGTCAATGGCGCGGTCATAGTCCTCCACCTGGTCATAAAAAAAGGAAAGCCTGCTATAGGCCAGCCGCATCAGCGAAGGATTATCCAGGTCTTCTGCAATCCTTAACCCATCAAGGAAGTTGCGCAATGACATAATCTTTTCATTCTTCTGGATATAATAAACGCCGTATTGTATGTTAACCCTTGCCATCATACTGTCGCTTTTCAGCTGGCTGGCCAGCGACTGCGCCTGCGCCATGGCAAGGTCCGCCTTCTGCAGGTCGGGCACATAGAGATAAACATTGCCCAGGGCCAGCTGGGCAGAGAATGTCTGCGAATCGAGCCGGTTCTGTTTCGCAAGCTCCAGTGCCTGCTGGAAATAATCGACCGACTTCTTTACATTGTCCTTGCTGCCGGAAAGATAGGAGTACCGCTCGCCATTCGCCATCATGCCGCGGAAAATCAGGCGCCTGTCGCGCGACAACTCGGCTATTTCCATCATCTGTTTGCCGTAGCTGTCCGCCTCGGTAATGTTCACATTCATCAGCAGCCTTGTGAGGGACACCAGGTTGTCAATCTTCTCGGCCGGTGTCTTTGCCTTTGCCAGTACTTTTTTGATAGAATCAATGGCCGCCGGTTCCTGCGAACGGACAACGTGGAAAGAGAGGAAAAAGAAGGAAATAAGTAGCAGCAGTTTCATACTTCCAAAATAAGGAATTATTAAAAGCCGGCAATAATCGCAAGGGAATGGATTCTTCCGGGACCACCAACCCAGGCATCAGTGCTCCGGTGAAGGCATTAACCGCCTAGCGCCACTTCAGCGTGTTGATTAAATGCTGGAGGTCCTTTTTCAGGAAATCATTTACAATTCCGAGTGAATCGGAATTGGGTGTGGCATCGAAATAAAGTGCCCCACGGAGAAAGTGTTTTGTCGAGTCACTCACAAAAAACTGGTTGGCAGTGGCCGTATTCCCGGCAAGCGAAAAATAAATCCCTTCCACACCATTGGGTGTGGAGATGGGTTCGTCTTCGATACCGGTCGACACATCAGTATGTTGTTTATAGGCCAGTTTGTACCCATCATTGACGAGCGAGTCAAAATTATTGCGGCCAATCATTTTGTAACTGACATAGATACGCGCGTTGAACCGCGGCAGCTCCACATTCACCCACCACGGGTTTTCCGTGGCATCGCCAAAGAAGCTGGTATCTTTTACCACCGCACCGTACACCGGGTATTCAAATGTATAGGGATAGCCGGGCTGGTCAAACAGCTGGTATTTTTTTTCAGGGAAATCAATTTTGAAATAGCCTTTTTTCTTGTAAGTGTATTCGCTGTTGCAGGAAAGTAACAGCAGCGCAAGGCAGGCGAACAAGGCTAAATGGCGGATGGCGGAACGCGTCATATCAGGTCAGGATTTTTTTTTCAGGGTCACTTGTACCAGCACAACCCTGTTGGTGGCGGCTTCCAGCACGGTGAAGTCAAAATCACCGCTGGCTACATGGTCGCCGGTTTTCGGGAACTCGCCTGCAATTTCCAGGATCAGTCCACCCACCGATTCACTTTCGCCACGAACGCCATCGAATGTATCCATCGGCAGGTGCATGGCCTTGCACATATCGTGGATCATGGTCTTGCCTTCAAAAATATAGTTGAAATCATCTATCTTTTTATCGCGGCTTTCCTCTTCGTCAAATTCATCGCGTATTTCGCCAATCACCTCTTCCATCACATCTTCCATGGTCACAATGCCGCTGGTGCCACCGAATTCATCCACTACAATGGCAAAATGGACCCGCTTGGACTGGAAATCGCGCAGCAGGTCGGCAATGAGCCTGGACTCCGGCACAAAATACGGTTGTCTTACCAGCGGCCGCCAGTCGAACCCTTCCTGCTCATCAAGGAACGGAACCACATCCTTGGTGGTAATGATGCCCGCCACTTCATCCATATTCCCTTTGTAAACGGGCAGGCGCGAATGATGCAGCTCGAGGATCTTTTCGCGCAGCGCCGTAAAGGAAGAATTATATTCAATGCCGTTTACTTCAAGACGGCTTCGCATAATCTGTTTAACCGTGATAGTGCCAAACTTCACAATTCCCTTCATGATACTTTTCTCTTCCGGCGATGCTTCCTCATCGGTTTTGATATCGATGGCATCATCGAGTTCCTGCAGGTTGACTGCCTCCGATTTATTAGCCCCCGCTTTCCTGTCAATGCCATCGGCCAGCGAAACCACCCATTTGCTTACCCTCCGTAAAAAAAGGTGAACCCCTTCCACCACTATACTCCAGTCGTAGGCAAACCTCACGTTGTTCTGGGTAGCCCACACTTTTGGCAGGATCTGGCCGAAAAAGATCAGGATAAGACCAATCAGTCCCACCCGCATCAGCACTTCAATGATATAATTACCAACAGAGGCCGCGTTGCCAAAAATGCGCACGGTATCATACGGCAGGTAAGTAGTGATCAGGAAATTGGATAATACAATGATGGAGATATTGATGAAAATGCCTGCTATCTGCAGGGAAGCATAAACCTCCTTTGGCTCTTCCAGTATATTGATGATACGCCGCGCCGCAGGATGCTGGCGGGTCTTGAGCATGTTGATGTCTTTGTTGTTCAGCGAAAAGATCGCTACTTCCGAACCCGATATGGCAAAGGTGAGTACAAGCAATACAACCAGCAGCACCACCAGCAATACAATTCGTTGTGTATCTGTTGCCAGCAGGATGAAGCCAAATTCCCTGAGGATAAAATGAAATACCGGATTGATCTCCAAAACAATGGTTTTTGATTTATGCGGGGAAAATCTTGTATAACCTTTTTCCCGCCGGTACTGCCTGCCGGCAAGCCAGTCCATGTGCCTTTCCGTAACAGTGCCGCCTCGCGAAGTTATAATTTAAAACCTTACGGGATACCGGTTTACCCGGTCGTATTCAGAAAGGGAGATTACCTGGTGGAAGGTCACCGATGGCTGGTTCAGAACCTCCCGGCGTTTCCATCCCGCCATCATGCGGCGGCCCGCCATCGATCCTTTTATCGAGCATGATCAGGTTATCGCCAACCACCTCGGTGGCAAACTTGCGGTGCCCGTCCTTGTCTTCCCAGCTGCGGGTCCGTAACCTGCCCTCAATATAAACGAGACTGCTTTTATGAAGGAATTTCTGAGCCAGTTCGGCGAGCCCACGCCACAGGACCACGGTATGCCATTCGGTCTGCGAGACCAGTTTTCCCGACCGGTCTTTAAATGTTTCGGTAGTTGCCAGAGGAAATTTCGCAACGGCAATATTCCCTTCCAGTAGCTGGACATCGGGATCCTTGCCAAGGTTACCAATCAACATGACCCTGTTTACACCTCTCATACCCGTTCATTTTGTTACTTGAATAATGTTCCGTGCCAGGCTGCGACTGTCTTAAAGTTAATTTTTTCCCGTACAAGTAACAAATAAAACCCCGGAGCCACGGTCGTTTATCAGGCGCCAGGGCCGCTTTTAACGTTATAGATACCATCACCCTTTTTTTAACTGCCAGTTAACGGGCCGGATTGTACTTTAGCCTTACCAATTCATAACATAAACCGGTTATATGAAAAAATTTATACCCCTTTCCCTCGTGCTGCTTTTATTGTTTGCAGTCACTTCAACCGTTTCGGCACAGGAAACCCTGGCACCAGACCAGAACCCCGCATACGCAGTAAGCCGCGCCAGATACATGAACATGGCCGACTCCATCAACGAGTGGCATGGCATCACCATTGATAATACCTATAAAGCCATTGACTGGATGGAGGCAAGGAAAGAAGCCCGTGCCGAACGCCGTGCATACCGCCGCCAACTGAACCTGCAGCGGGTTAACTGGGACTACGGCTATTACGATAGTTACCGGTACGGTAATTATTATCCCGCGTATCCTAACTACTATGGCGGATTCCGCAACTATCACCGCCGCAGCAATTCCTTTTACCTGAACCCCTGGGGTGCTGGTTACTGGTGGCGCTGATTATTTCCATATCATTTACAACTATACCTAATACATCTTTTATGAAAAGAAGTCTCCTCCTTTTATTGCCTTTTTCTATGCTGGCGATCAGCTCCTGTTCGCATAAAGTGACCCGCGTTGACCCTTCCGAACAGATCGATATCAGCGGCCGCTGGAATAACACCGACTCGCGCCTCACGGCCGAAGACATGACAAAAACAATTCTGGGTGGTAACTGGCTGACCGACCATATGGCCGGGCACAGCGGACAACGGCCTGTTGTGATTGTGGGGTTTGTTACCAACAAAAGCCATGAACATATCGAAGCGGAAACATTTGTGAAGGATGTGGAGAATTCATTCCTGGTCTCCCAGAAAGTACGCCTGGTGCAGGGTGGCAAGAAAAGGGAAGAGCTTCGTGGTGAAAAAGCCGACCAGCAGACCAACTCCACCGTAAGCAGCATGAAGAAGTTCGGGCTGGAGCAGGGGGCCGACTATATACTACAGGGATCCATCAACTCCATCGTCGATTCGCATAAACGGAAAAAAGTGGTTTACTACCAGGTAAACCTGGAACTGACCAACATTGAAACCAATGAAGTGGTTTGGATCGGCGAGAAAAAAATCGCGAAATACGTCAAGAACTGACCGTGAAAAATTATACCATGGTGCTGCTGGGACTGACGCTCATCTTCAGTTCCTGCGCAACCTATAATACACAGGTCCGGCAATATTATTCCAACCTTCGCCAGGGTAATTTTGAATCAGCCGCATCGGCGCTCGATAAGAATAAGCTGTTGAAGAAGGACCGCAACCGCCTGCTGTACCTGCTCGAGCGCGGCAAACTGTGCTATATGATGGGGCAATGGGACAGCAGCAACCGCTACTTCAATGAAGCGGATGTGATGATGGAATCATCGCGCAATTCGGCCGGTGACATCATTGCGGGTACATTGTTGAATCCCATGATGAAACGGTACCGTGCGGAAGATTTTGAAACTTACCTGGTGCATTACTACAAAGCCCTTAATTACCTGCAACTGAACCAGGCCGATGAGGCTATGGTAGAAGCGAGGCGGATTTCCCTTCGAAGCGATGCACAGGAAGACAAAGTCCGTAACAAAAACCGGTACTCGGATGATGCGTTTTCCAACATAGTGCAGGGGCTGATCTATGAATCGGCCAACGACTACAACAACGCCTTTATTTCCTACCGGAATGCGGCAGATATTTACCTGGAAAACAAAGGGACTTATTACGGCACCGCCATTCCTGAACAACTGAAGAAAGACCTGGTTCGTACTGCCGGCACCATGGGTTTCCATGATGAGGCAGAGCGTTACAACAGGCTGTTTAATTCCACCCCGGTTGATGATCAACTGACCGATGGCGGGGAGCTGGTTTTATTCTGGGAAAACGGGTCGGCCCCCGTAAAGGCACAAGAGGACCTGTTCTTTACAGCCGTGAAAGGTGCGGGTGGCGCCGTGTTTTTTACCGACGGCAGTGGCCGGTATAACAATATTCCGTTTACCGGCGGGTACGACAGCAATACTGACCTGGGTGATTTGCGCAGTATGCGTGTCGCTATCCCGAAATACGAGGCGCAGGCATTGACGTACAATTCAGCCTCTGTTGAAACGGGCGGTGTAACCTACCAGCTGGAACAGGCGGAGGATATCAACAACCTGGCGTTTGCCACCCTGCGCGAGCGCATGGTGAAGGAACTGGCTACCACACTCACCCGGCTGGCTGTCAAAAAAATTGCTGAAGCCGCAGTTAGGGGGAAACAATCGTCGGGCGATGATAAAAACAAAACAGCCGAACAGAAGAAAAAAGAAAAGAAGGAAGAAAATACAAGGGAGGCCATTGCACTGGGCATGCAGCTGATCAATTTTGCAACCGAAAAGGCGGATACACGCAACTGGCAAAGCCTGCCCCATTCTATTTACTATGTCCGTGTACCGTTGAAAAAAGGAACGAATGAACTCACACTCCGTCTGGCCGGGCAAAGCTCGTCGACCATCCGCATGGCCGTCGAAGGCACCGGCAGGCTGCAGATGAAAAGCGTGAGCACCCTGGGGCCTGGTGTTTTTTAAAACAGGCTTTGTACCGGCGGCTCTTCCAGGTATTGGTTGATAAACCGCGGGAACGCATACCTGGATAGTTCTTCCTGCCCTATCCATATGCCGCCGGAACCGGCAAGGTCACAACTTTCCTCTTTCAGCCGGAGATGTATAAACCTGCCAGCTATCAGCTGGTGCGAAAGCTGTTGTTTTTTCATGGGTGAAACAGCATGGACTTCATATGCATCTTTACGGATCACTCCCATTTCTTCCGCCTGCAATAATACGTCCCCTACTGCAGCTTCCTGTTCGGTTTCAATTACCGGAAATTCATACAGCTGCTGCCAGATCCCTTTCTCCGTGCGCTGGCGGATGGCCGTGCGGTTACCTGATTCGAGTATGAGATAATAAAACCAGCGCTTCCTCACTTTGGTTTTTTTCTCCTTGACGGGAAGATTGGCCGTCTCCTTTTCCCGGAACGCATAACAATGCTGGTTAAAAATACACTTATGGCAAAGAGGCACCGCAGGCTTGCAGATGACTGCCCCGAAATCCATGATGGCCTGGTTGTATGCTGCAGGATTTTTTTCGTCCAGCAGCTGTCCGGCCAGGGCCGTAAAATATTTTTTACCGGCAGTTGAATCGGTCGGCAGGAACACCCCGAACACCCGGGCAAGTACCCGGAATACATTTCCATCCACCACCGCATGCGGAAGACCGAACGCAAAAGAAGATATTGCAGCAGCAGTGTACGGACCGATGCCCCGCAGGCCAAGTATGGATTCATAATCAGAAGGGAACCGGCCACCATATTCAGCCGTCACTATCCGCGCAGTAGCCAGCAGGTTGCGGCAACGCGAATAATAACCCAACCCCTCCCAGAGTTTCATCACCTCATCATCCGGGGCAGCCGCCAGGTCGGTAATGGCCGGATATTTTTCCCTGAACCGGTTATAGTAGGCCATTCCCTGCTCCACCCGCGTTTGCTGCAGGATAATTTCGCTGAGCCAGATCAGGTAAGGATCCTTTTCACCCTTCCAGGGCATTTCCCGCTCATTCTCCCGCGCATTCCATCTTAAAAGGAGCGTTGCAAAGGCGGGCCCGGGTAAAAATTGGGTGTTTTTCAGCATGGAAAAAAGGGGGAAAGGCCGCCAAAGATCCTGATTTTCCGGCTCAACTCCGTAAAATTCTGACAAAAAATATCCCTATCCCCTTGACAATCATGTTTTTTTGTTTTAAATTGGCATTCTGAAACCATTAAATCACTCAAACAATGCGTAAAGCCGATCTCGTCAATCAAATCTCAGAAAAGACAGGCATTCCAAAAGTGGACGTGCTCGTCACTCTGGAAACCATGTTCAAAGAGGTTAAAGACACCTTAGCCGGCGGTGAGAACATTTATATCCGCGGCTTCGGAAGCTTCATCACCAAGAAGCGCGCTGCCAAGATCGGGCGCAACATCAAAAAGAACATAGCGGTACATATACCGGAACATTATATACCTGCATTCAAACCTGCAAAAGAGTTTGTTGCGGAAGTGAAGAAACTCAAGGAACCCAAGCCTGACGAGGGTCCTGGCGAAGAGGCATAGAACCTGCCTTCACATTTTTATTCAGCAATTTAATTTCCCCTTCATTCCGCATCCGTTGGTAACTTCGCCATCCAAATTATAGCAGGTGAAGAAACCACAATGGATAGTTACAGGCGTTGCCCTTCTTGCGGTAATAATTATTTTTTTATTTGGACGGACTGTAGCAACAAAAAAAGAAGTTGTACAGGAAACACATGATGAGCATGATGGTCATGACCACGGTGCTACTTCGGGTGTTTACACCACCGACTCCATTCTGAATATTGCCCGTAAGCAGCTTAATACTGAACAGGTTAACCGGCTGGCCCTGCTGGAAGGTTCTATCACCAGGGGTGATGTAAAAACGCAGCAACTGGAGGTTTACCACCAGCTTTCGCATTTCTGGGGCGACAGCATGCAGATCTTTGCACCATATGCGTTCTACGAAGCGGAGGCCGCAAGATTGGAAAATTCAGAAAAAACCCTGACCTTTGCAGCCCGCTTATTTTTGGAGAATCTCCAGGACGAGCAAAACCCGTCAGTAAGACAGTGGGAAGCCCTGCAGGCGAAAGACCTGTTTGAGCGTTCTTTGAAGATCAATCCGGCCAATGATTCTGCCAAAGTCGGAATCGGCGCCACCTACCTTTTCGGAGGTATTTCCGACCAGCCCATGACCGGCATCAATATGATCCGCGAAGTGGCGCAGAAGGACAGTACGAATGTATACGCACAGATGACACTGGCGAAGGGAGCAATGGTATCGGGGCAGATCGACAGGGCGGTTGACCGTCTTGTACTTGTAAACCGGATCGACTCCACCAACGTGGAAGCAATCCTGATGCTTGCGGAAGTGTATGAACGCAAGCAGGATAAAAAGACTGCCGCCGACTGGTATGAGAAAAGCCTCGCCCAGATCAGCAGGGAGGATGTGAAAACGGAAATCCGTAAAAGGATAGCAGAGCTGAGGAAATAGAAGTTAACAACTTATTTTATAAACACGACCTAAAAATCATTTGAGTATGCCTTGTGGTAAGAAAAGAAAGCGTCATAAAATTGCGACGCATAAACGTAAAAAAAGACTTAGAAAGAATCGTCACAAGAAGAGAAATAAATAGTCTCGTACATTTTTGATTCAGGAGCCGCTTACGGTTGTCCCAACAGGACAGCCGTAAGCGCTGCTGAATTTTTGAATGCCCGGCTGTTATATTTTCCACTGTATTACCGTTTGTTTGTCGTACCGGATTGCAACCCCCACTGATCTCTGCTGCAACTCTCCTTCCCGCACTCCGTACGCGTTAATGGCAAAGGGTATTTACAACAGCACCATTAAATGGTGGTCACATATATTACTATGCTGTAATGAACAAAGAACTCATTATTAATGCAGCCCCGCAGGGTGTAGAGATCGCCTTGCTGGAAGACAGGAAACTGGTTGAGCTGCATAGTGAAAAAACAGATGCACG